>CAVINS010000013.1:0-55235 GCA_963643925.1 Bacteroidaceae bacterium | reverse complement strand
ACAGTTTTTGGGTTAGCCTCTGGGACTCCAGTCCACGGAGTTTGTCGGGTGCGCCCATTTATATGGGTTGCAATTTATCGGATAGTGACCATCGTGGCACCGAAACCGTATTCCCGGAAGGAGGCGTCCTGGTAGGTGTACTCTTTGTACTTGTACTTCAGTTCCTTCAGGATGGCGTTGCGGAGTACGCCGTCACCCTTGCCATGGATGAAGACGATGCGCTGGCCTTTCTTGGCCTTGTACTGGTCCAACGTCTTGCGGAAGACGTCCAGCTGATAGTTGAGCATGTCGCCGTTGCTCATTCCGGTGGTGTCGTCGAGCAACTCGCCGATGTGAAGGTCTATCTCTACAATACCATCCGTCCGGGTGCGCTTCTCCTTCGGTTGCGGGTGTACGGTGTCGGAACTCTTCTTCTGCAGCAATGCCTGTTGCAACGACTCCGCATCGATGAACATCTGACGGGCGGGCACATCGTCCTTCACAATGTCGTAGCGCAGCGAAGGCTCCTCGAAGAAGTCCGACTCTGTGAAAGTATGCAGTTTGTAGAACTTCACCGTGTCTATGCGCAACTCCACGCTGACTGCGGGCTTCAGCTGAAAAGCGCGTCCCTCCTTGTAGGCTATCAGTTGCACCGCCACATGCTCCAGGCTGTTGAGCATCTCCTTGCCAAACTCCTCCAGGAAGAGTTTCGTGTTCGGCTCTATGATGCCTGTGGCCCGCACTTGCCAACTCTTGTTCTCTGCGCTCATGTAGGTATAGCTGAGGAAATAGTTGCTGTCGTTCACCAGGTAAGTGTCGAAGTCCGTGGTGGAGATGGCCTTCACATCCTGTGGCACATAGGCCAGCACGACGTTCAGCTTCTCTCCCTCTTTGGTCTCGGCCGGGCGGTAGGTAATCTCCGGTTCGTCATCCTCTTCAACGGCCGCAGGCTTCCGTAGTTTGTTGGTTTGCTGAGGGGCAACGTCCTTCGGCTGAGGAGCCTGTGGCTTGCGTTTTATGTTGTAGTCGTCGGTGTCGATCACCACGCATTCGCGCATCAGCATGGGGATGTCGAATCCATCCTCGTCCTCCACCAATACGGTGTCTTTACCCTGAAAACCTTTCACGATGCCGCCTCCCTTTTCGCTGAGGAAGCGTACTTTATCTCCTATTCTCATATGTTATATTCTTTTTTAGTATCGTTGGGGCAAATCGTTTATAGTGTTATCTGATACCGGTCTTCAGCTGTGGGCATGGGGGCTGCGGTTTGACTTTAGAATAGTCTCAACTGGCCCGTCATCTCGTCGATGAGTTCGCTGTCGCTCTTGTCGGCATCGGGGTCTTCGTTCACTGGTTCGGCGGATGGTGTGTTGTCGGCAGCGGGAGGCTCGGGCTTGCGGGTGGGCTCCAGCTCGGTAATCTCACTTACCTCGAAGGTGGTGATGCGCTTGCCTTTTGCTTTGAAACTCTTCACACCGATGAACTCCTCCACCTCTATCTGCAGTGGCTCGCGGAAACTGTCCTTGCCGCCGAAGGTGACTTGCAGACGCGGGTATACCTGACAGGTGAGCAGGATGAGACGGTTATCCTTGTTCTCGCCCAAGAAGCTCTGCTTGCGGTTGGCGTTCTCGAACATGAAACGCTTCAGGTAGGGATATCCCTGTTGGTCGGCATCGTAGAGGGTCGCGGACCATACCTTGGTGGCGTCGAACTTCTCGATAAGCTGCACGCCTGGCTCATAGTGATTGTTGAGGTCGAAGTCTGTGGTGTAGAACTCCCCGTTGTCCATGATGACCAGTATGGTGTCCTCGCTTTGGAACTCTCCCAGGTACTCTCCACGACCGTCGTAGTTGAGGCGGAGCACATCGCGGTCGAACCAGACCTGACGGCCTCCCAGTGTGGAACCGCCACGCTGCTTCAGGCTGATCTTGTGCACCTCGTTCTTCGTCAGTATGTTGCCCATGGACTGGCGTCCCTTGATGGCTATCTCGCTGAAGTCCTTCTCCATGGTGATGCGTTTCAATCGTGGATTGGGCTTCAGTATCACTCTTATCACCTCCGCTTCTCCGTTGGGGTTGGCGGTGAAGTAGACTACCTTCGACCCAGGCTTGCCTTGCGTCAGGTCGTATTCTTTGTCGCGGGTGATTCCCGTCACGGCAAAGCGTTTCAGGTAGTGGATGCCATCCTTGCCGTCGCGGTACACTACATTATATATAGTACGCTTGTCGTTCTTCTTGAATATATTGATGTACATCACATTCTTCCCGACGAACATCTTCTCGCTGATGCGCACTATCTTGTACTTGCCGTCGCGGTAGAACAGGATGACGTCGTCGATGTCCGAACAGTTGGCCACGAACTCGTCCTTCTTCAAACTCGTGCCGATGAATCCCTCCTCGCGGTTGATGTAGAGTTTCTCGTTGGCCTCGGCCACCTTCGTAGCCTCAATGGTGTCGAAATTGCGTAGTTCCGTCAATCGCGGGTGGTCCTTGCCGTATTTCTCCTTCAGCATCTGGAACCACTCGGTGGTGACGCGCACCATGTCGTTGAGGTCGCGGTTGATTCTCTCTATCTCCTCGTTCATGCGTGCGATGGCCTCGTTGGCCTTGTCCTTGTTGAACTTCAGGATGCGGGCCATCTTTATCTCCATCAACCGCAGGATGTCGTCCTTGCTCACCTCGCGGAAGAACATTGGGTAGAAGGGCGTCAGCCGTTCGTCGATGTGCTCGCAGGCGGCATCCATGTTTGGGGCTTGCTCAAACTCCTGGTCTTTGTAGATGCGCTCCTCGATGAAGATTTTCTCCAGTGAGGCGAAGTGCAGACTCTCCTCCAACTCATGCTTGTGTATCTGCAACTCCTTGCGGAGCAGGTCCATGGTGTTGTCCACCGACTTTCGCAGCACATCGCTGACGGTGAGGAAGTGTGGCTTTTGGTCATCGATGACGCAACAGTTGGGCGAGATGCTGGTCTCGCAGTCCGTGAAGGCGTAGAGTGCGTCCAGAGTCTTGTCCGATGAGACACCCGGTGCCAAGTGCACCAGTATCTCTGCTTTAGCGGAGGTGTTGTCGTCCACCTTGCGTATCTTTATCTTACCCTTCTCGGCTGCTTTCAGAATGGAGTCAATCAGTGTAGAGGTTGTCTTTCCATAAGGAATCTCTGTGATTGCCAGTGTCTTGTTGTCTACCTTCGATATTTTTGCGCGTACCTTCACTGCACCGCCCCGTTCACCATCGTTGTACTTCGACACGTCGATGGAGCCTCCGGTCAGGAAGTCGGGGTAGAGCTTGAACGGTTCATCGTGTAGGTAAGCCACGGCGGCATCGCAGAGCTCATTGAAGTTGTGGGGCAGAATCTTGGCGGAAAGACCTACGGCGATACCTTCCACTCCCTGTGCCAGCAGCAACGGAAACTTCACCGGGAGCGTGATAGGCTCCTTGTTGCGGCCGTCGTAGGACAACTTCCAGTCCGTGGTCTTCGGGTTGAACACAACGTCGAGTGCGAACTTCGAAAGGCGTGCTTCGATGTAACGAGGTGCGGCAGCACTGTCTCCGGTGAGAATGTTTCCCCAGTTTCCCTGGCAGTCCACCAACAGCTCCTTCTGTCCCAACTGCACCAGCGCATCGCCGATGGAAGCGTCGCCATGGGGGTGGAACTGCATGGTGTGCCCCACGATGTTCGCCACCTTGTTGTAGCGTCCGTCGTCCATCCGCTTCATGGAGTGGAGTATGCGTCGCTGCACGGGCTTCAGTCCGTCGTTGATATGCGGTACGGCACGCTCCAGTATCACGTAAGAGGCATAGTCGAGAAACCAGTTCTGATACATGCCGCTCAGTTGGTGCTTCACCGATTCGTCGGAGGTGTCAGCCGGTTTGTAGTCGGAGTGTTCGTTACTCAATTCGTCTTTGTCGAAGGTATCGTCATTCATAGTAAAAATTGTCGTTTCGTTGTGAGTCGTGCAAAAATAGTACTTTTCCGGCAAACGACGGGCAGATGGAACCTCAAATTTGGTGCTATAGGCCATTTAATGTTTGTGAAAACCGCAGCGCATGGGCATTGCATACAAGCCTGCCGAACGGTATAGAGGCATCCGAAATATCGAATCGAAGAGCCAATTAGGCCTAAAAGAGGGGCTATTTATAATTATTAAGCACGTGTTTTGTTCTCGTTGCAGATAAATAGCTATCTTTGTGGCTCCTTTATGAAGTAAAAATATAAAATAGACAATAAAATGGCACAAGAAGATGTATTTAAGAAAATCGTATCCCATTGCAAGGAGTACGGTTTCGTTTTCCCGTCTAGTGATATCTACGATGGACTGGGAGCAGTGTATGATTATGGTCAGAACGGTGTAGAGCTCAAGAACAATATCAAGCAGTATTGGTGGCAGAGCATGGTGCTGCTGCACGACAATATTGTGGGTATCGACTCCGCCATCTTCATGCACCCCACCATTTGGAAGGCTTCGGGACATGTGGATGCATTCAATGATCCCTTGATAGACAACAAGGACTCCAAGAAGAGATATCGTGCGGACGTGCTGATAGAGGACCAGATCGCCAAATACGACGAGAAGATAGACAAGGAGGTGGCTAAGGCTGCCAAGCGTTTTGGCGACAGCTTCGATGAGGCCAAGTTCCGCTCTACCAACCCCCGCGTACTGGAGCATCAGGCTAAGCGTGACGCTTTGCACGAGCGCTACTCCAAGGCCATGAACGCCAACGACCTCGAGGAGTTGCGTCAGATTATCCTCGATGAGGAGATTGTTTGTCCTATCTCGGGCACAAAGAACTGGACCGAGGTACGTCAGTTCAACCTGATGTTCTCTACAGAGATGGGCTCTACAGCTGATGGCTCCATGAAGGTTTACCTCCGTCCGGAGACGGCGCAGGGCATCTTCGTCAACTACTTGAACGTGCAGAAGACCGGCCGTATGAAAGTGCCTTTCGGTATCGCACAGATCGGTAAGGCTTTCCGTAACGAGATTGTTGCCCGTCAGTTCATCTTCCGTATGCGTGAGTTCGAACAGATGGAGATGCAGTTCTTCGTGAAACCAGGCACTGAGCTGGAGTGGTTCCCCAAATGGAAAGAGACACGACTGAAATGGCACAAGGCCCTGGGCTTCGGCGATGACCACTATCGTTTCCACGACCACGAGAAGCTGGCCCACTATGCCAACGCCGCTACCGACATCGAGTTCCTGATGCCGTTCGGCTTCAAGGAGGTGGAGGGTATCCACTCCCGTACCAACTTCGACCTTAGCCAACACGAGAAGTTCTCTGGCAAGAGTATCAAATACTTCGATCCCGAGTTGAACGAGTCCTACACTCCGTTCGTTATCGAGACCTCTATCGGTGTGGACCGTATGTTCCTCAGCGTGATGTGCGCTTCGTACTGTGAGGAGAAGTTGGACAACGGCGAGACACGTGTCGTGTTGAAGTTGCCTGCAGCCCTGGCTCCGGTGAAGTTGGCCGTGATGCCGTTGGTGAAGAAGGACGGACTGCCCGAGAAGGCCCGCGAGATTATCGACGACCTGAAGTTCCACTTCAACTGCCAGTACGACGAGAAAGACTCAATCGGCAAACGTTACCGTCGTCAGGATGCCATCGGCACACCTTACTGTGTGACTGTGGACCATCAGACATTGGAGGACAACTGCGTCACCTTGCGTAACCGCGACACCATGGAGCAGGAACGCGTGGCCATAGCAGACCTGAACTCCATCATCGCCGATAAGGTGAGCATCACCAGTCTGCTGAAGACCTTGATTTAACAAGAACGACAATGATGAAAAGAAACGTTTTTTACGTATTGTGCTCTTTTGTTGCTGCGCTGTCCCTTATGGCGGCGTGCGACGAAACGAGCGAAGAAAATGAGTATGATAACTGGGAGGTAAGGAACAAGGCATATCTCGATTCCATCGCCAACGTGGCACAGACCAATGCTTCGGGCGACTGGAAGATGCTCAAGTCCTATACCTTGCCTTCTGACCAGGCCGGTAGCTCCCTGTTGGCGAAGGATCCGCTGAACTATGTCTTCGTGAAGGTGCTGAAGAGCGGAACCGGTGCAACGCCGCTTTATAACGATACCGTCCGTGTGCACTACCGTGGAAGCTACATCAACGGCGCGGTGTTCGACCAGTCATACAAGGGAACCTTGGACCCCAACACGGCGATGCCCTCGAAGTTTCAGACCTCGGCGCTCATCAACGGATGGACCACTGCTCTGCAGCAGATGAAGGAGGGCGACAGTTGGATGGTCTACATCCCTTGGTCGTTGGCTTACGGTCCGGGAACCATGGCTAGTTCCAGCAGTTCGATACTCGAATACAGTATGCTGGTGTTCAGTCTCGACCTTGTGAAGGTCTACCCGTCCGATAAATACAACAACAGCAATCCTGTCCCCGAGTGGTGATAGGCGTTGTAGCGTAAGATAAAAAGAAATCCCCGGTTACTTGGATGTCAACCGGGGATTTCTTTTTAGGTGAGTATTACGTACCGGCCTTTGCGGCTTACTTGACGTTACCTACTTTAATAAGGTATTCGGCAATCTGCACAGCGTTCAGTGCGGCGCCCTTCTTGATCTGGTCGCCCGACAACCAGAATGCCAAACCATGGTCGTTGGCAAGGTCTTTGCGGACACGTCCCACGTAGACGCAGTCCTTACCGGCCGTGTAGAGGGGCATCGGGTAGGGCAGCCCTTCCATAGTCTCTTTTGATGCATCCGGGTTTGCCTTGGCGCCAACCAAAGCGGGATTGTCTATCAAGATCACTCCTTCTGCGGCAGCGATAGCTTTCTGTGCCTCTTCCACCGAGACGGGCTTCTCTGTCTCCACCCATACGGCCTCGCTGTGGGCGCGGAGTGAAGAGATGCGTACGCAGGTGGCCGAGCAGTTGGCATCCGTGTGCATAATCTTCTTTGTCTCGTTGAACATCTTCATCTCCTCCTTGGTGTATCCGTTGTCCTGGAACACGTCAATCTGAGGAATGACGTTGTAGGCCAACTGGTAGGCGAACTTGCTCACTACCGGGTCTTTCGACTCTGCCAAAGCCTTGTATTGCTCCTGCAGCTCCTGCATGGCAGCAGCACCGGCACCGCTGGCGCTTTGGTACGAAGCCACGTGTATACTCTTGATGTGCGACAATTTCTCGATAGGTTTCAGTACCACCACCATCATGATGGTGGTGCAGTTCGGGTTGGCGATGATGCCGCGCGGACGGTTCAGCGCGTCTTCTGCGTTGCATTCGGGCACCACCAAAGGCACGTCGTTGTCCATACGGAACGCGCTTGAATTGTCAATCATCACTGCACCGAAGCGCGTGATGTCCTGGGCAAACTCTTTCGATGTGCCTGCTCCGGCAGAGGTGAAAGCGATGTCCACTCCCTTGAAGTCATCGTTATGCTGCAAAAGTTTGACCTCGATCTCTTTACCACGGAACGTGTATTTTCGTCCGGCACTGCGTTGCGAACCAAACAATACTAACTCATCAATCGGGAAATTCCGTTCATCGAGCACGCGAAGAAACTCTTGTCCCACAGCTCCGCTCGCTCCAACAATTGCTACTTTCATCCTATATTCTTTTTATTGTGTTTGTAATATATGCTATTTCAGCTTGCAAAAGTACAATAAATAGTTCATCCACAAGAACAAACTGCATCAAAAATATCATTCTTTTAATAGGTATGCCTTTTCTTTATCAATGTCGCTCTTATTCAAACGTTTTTTGTACTTTTGCAGAAGAAAAGCATCAGCACGACGAAACAGATGGAATGGCTCAACTTTCATATTGATTTACCTGTGACCGATCCTACTTGGACCTTCTTCCTGGTTCTGGTCATCATCCTGTTCGCCCCCATGGTTATGGGATGGTTGCGGATACCCCACATCGTGGGCATGATACTGGCCGGTGTGTTGGTGGGTAGCCATGGTTTCAACGTGCTGGAGTACGACAGTAGCTTCGAACTCTTCGGTAAGGTGGGCATCTATTACATAATGTTCCTTGCCGGCTTGGAGATGGACCTCGAGGGGTTCAAGAAGAACAGAGGCCGGTCGCTGCTGTTTGGTATCCTCACCACCTTCATTCCCGCAGTCATCGGATTCTTTGTCGGGCTCTATTGGCTCAAGTTTGGGATGTTGGCATCGGCTCTGTTGGCTTGCATCTTCGGGTCGCACACACTGGTCTCTTACCCCATTGTTATACGTTACGGACTGGGCCGTCACTCGGTCGTCTCCGTCTCCATCGGCGGAACCATGTTTGCCTTGACGGTATCCTTGTTGGTGCTGGCTGCCATAGCGGGCAGTGCCAATGGTGAGCACAACACCCTTTTCTGGTGTCTGTTCGGCATCAAGTGCGCAGTCTACCTTTTCTGCCTCTTTTTCTTCGTACAGCGTATCGCCCGGGCTTTCTTCCGCCGGTACGACGACAATGTGATGCAGTACATCTTTGTGCTCGCCGTCGTCTTCCTCAGTGCGGCGCTGGCTGAGTTGGCCGGACTGGAGGGCATCTTCGGCGCATTCTTGGCCGGACTGTTGCTCAACCGATTGGTTCCTCACGCCTCACCGCTGATGAACCGTATCGAATTTGTGGGCAATGCTTTGTTCATTCCATACTTCCTGATAGGTGTAGGAATGCTCATCAACCTTGGGGCGCTGTTCAATGGTGGACAGACCCTCTTCGTGGTGGGCGTGATGTTGCTCGTGGCCACCAGCACCAAGTGGATAGCCGCTTTTGTCACACAGAAACTCTGTGGTATGGACGGCATGTCGCGCTGTCTGATGTTCGGACTCAGCAATGCCCATGCTGCCGGTGCTTTGGCCATGGTGATGGTGGGTACGCGCATCCAGCTCACACCCGGTCACCCCCTCATGAACGAGGATGTGCTCAATGGAGTGGTCATCATGATACTCGTGTCGTGCATCCTCAGTTCGCTGGCTACGGAGAACGCGGCGCGCAAGATGGCTGTGGCCACCGACGAAGGTGCGCAGACCGTTTCCGAGAAGGACGAGAAGACATTGATACTTATAGAGAACCCCGATACGGTGGAGCATCTTGTGACCATGTCGCTGATGATGCGCGACCCCAAGTCGACCAACGAACTGATAGCTCTTAACGTTACTTGCGACGGGGCCGATCGCGAACGAAAACAGTCGGTAGGAAAGAAGTGCCTCAACAAGGCAGCCCGCATAGCTGCCGCGGCAGACGTGCCCATACGCACCCAAAATCGGGTGAGCAACAATGTGGCTTCGGGCGTGCTCCATACACTCACCGAGAGCGACACTTCCGACATCGTGCTGGGGCTCCATCACAAGATAGGTATCATCGACTCTTTCTTCGGCAACATCACCACCAATGTGGTGAAGGGCACTGCCCGTCAACTGATGATATTGAAGTGCCTCATACCGGTCAACACGTTGCGGCGCATTATCGTTGCCGTACCCGAAAATGCTGAGTACGAAACGGGTTTCTATAAATGGGTGGAACGCCTCTGTCGCCTCGATGAGCAACTGGGCTGCCGCATCGACTTCTGGGCGAACAAAGTGACCCTGCAGCGCATCAGCGACTATGTGCGTGCCAAGCACAAAGGGGCGCGGGCGGAATTCTCCGAGCTGGAGGCTTGGGACGACTTGCTGCTCCTTACCGGACGTGTCAACTATGACCACCTCTTCGTGGTGGTGGTAGCCCGGCGTGGCTCCATCTCCTACCAGTCGTCGTTCGAGCATCTGCCCGAGCAGATAATGCGCTACTTCGCCAACAACAGCCTCATGGTCATCTACCCCGACCAGTTTGGCGAGGCTCAGGAACTGGTGACCTTCTCCGAGCCCCGTGGTGTGGTGGAGGGCCGTGTTTACCAGATGCTCTCGCACTGGATAACCAGATGGCTCAAGAAGAACGACAATTAACATTTAGTAGACAAACAAACGATCATGATAGAGATACACGGAATAACAAAGAGTTTCGGCTCGTTGCAGGTGCTCAAAGGCATCAAGCTCACCATCCACAAGGAAGAAGTGGTCAGCATCGTAGGACCGAGCGGGGCGGGCAAGACCACCTTGCTGCAGATAATAGGTACACTGGACAAACCCGACGCCGGCACCCTGCACATCGACGGTGTGGACGTGGCGAGCCTGCGGGGCAAAGCCTTGTCCGACTTCCGCAACCGTCATCTCGGGTTCGTCTTCCAGTTCCATCAACTGCTGCCGGAGTTTACCGCCATCGAGAATGTGATGATACCTGCCTTCATCGCCGGCGTGTCGGAGAAGGAGGCGCAGAAACGGGCGAAGGAGATACTCGAGTTCCTCAACTTGGCAGACCGTGCTCACCATAAGCCCAATGAACTGTCCGGTGGCGAAAAGCAACGGGTGGCTGTGGCGCGTGCGCTCATCAACCACCCCTCTGTCATCCTGGCCGATGAGCCCTCCGGTAGTCTCGACAGCCGCAACAAGGAAGAACTGCACCGCCTCTTTTTCCACTTGCGCGACACCTTCGGGCAGACCTTCGTCATCGTCACTCACGACGAGGGACTGGCCTCCATGACCGACCGCACCATCCATCTGGTGGACGGCACCATCCAGGCTGAGGCGAACCATCCGGTCGAGACGGAAAATGAACCAACAAACGAATAGTAACGATACAACGATATGCACGTAAAACTTGGAAAATATAACCAACTCAAAGTGGTGAAGAGTGTGGACTTTGGTGTCTACCTCGATGGCGACGAAGACGGAGAGATATTGCTCCCCACCCGCTATGTACCCGAGAACTGCAAGCCCGGCGACTTGCTGAACGTTTTCATCTACCTCGACAACGAAGAGCGGCTGATAGCGACCACCCTTACCCCTTACGTACAGGTGGGCGAGTTCGCTTCCCTCGAAGTGGCCTGGACCAATCAGTTCGGTGCTTTCCTCAACTGGGGACTGATGAAGGATCTCTTCGTCCCCTTCCGCGAACAGAAACTGAAGATGGTGGTGGGACACCGCTACTTGGTCTATGTCTACATCGACGAGGAGAGCTACCGCATCATGGCTTCTGCCAAGGTGGAGCATTTCCTCTCCAAGGAGATGCCTCATTACCGCGAAGGTCAGGTGGTCGATGCCCTGGTGTGGCAACATACCGATTTGGGCTACAAGGTGATTGTGGACAACCGCTACAGCGGTTTGATTTACCAGTCCGAGATCTTCCAGCCGATAAAGATGGGCAATCACCTGTCCGCTTTCGTCAAGCAGGTGCGTCCAGATGGCAAGATTGATTTGGAACTACAGCGGGGCGGTCCCCGTAAGGTGGACGACTTTGCCGAGACCCTCCTACATTATATAAAGTCGCACCAGGGTTTCATCCCCTTCCACGACAAGAGCGATGCTGAGGAGATATACGCTGAGTTTGAGGTCAGTAAGAAGACCTTCAAGAAGGCTGTGGGCGAGCTCTACAAGAAACATCTCATCCTGTTGGAGGAAAACGGCATCCGTCTGGCGGGTAATCCCGCATAACATTTAGGGAAATTCCTACCTACATTTAGGCTAATTCTGTCGCTCGGAGGGAAAATGTTCGCTTATCTTTGCGACAGAACAAACAATAAAACAGTACGATTATGAAACGATTGATTATTTCTTTGGTCAGCATTTTCTGCTTGACGCTGAACATGTCGGGATACACTAGGATGAGTCTTTCCGAGCTTCGTCAGAACGCACGCCTCTTGTCCGATCGTATGGCTTACGAATTGAACCTGAGTAACGCTCAGTATCAGGATGTCTACGAGATAAACTACGACTTCTTCTCCGAGGTCAACCGCGTGATGGATGGCGTGGTGTATGGTTATGAGAGCGATGTGGATTACTACTACGAGTGCCTCGACTACCGCAATGAGGACCTGAGCTACGTGCTCAGTCGCTCGCAATACCTGTCTTTCGCTAACAAGGACTATTTCTATCGTCCTTTCTACACGAATGGTGGAAACCTGTTGTTGCGCATCCTCAATGTCTATTCGGACCTGACGCATTTCTACTACTCTCTGCCGAACGTGTACTTCACCTACTGCGGCGGTCATAACCGGTCGCACTATGCAGGAGGTTTCTACACGGGACGCTATCGTCAGTCGCGCTACTCCGGTCCGTTGTGCAACATCCGTGGACACCACGATTACAATACGCATCGTTGGAACGATTTCCACTTCAACCCCAACAGCGACCGCAATGGTTCACGCTACGGCAATAACCACCGCCAGGAGTCCTATCACTCCAAACCGGCTAAGCCCAACAACGGCAATCGTTCGTTCCACTTCGAGACCGGTCCGCAACATAATTCGCAGCCGGACCGTCAGATGGATCGCGACAATGGCAGCAGTCGCTCGTCGTTCAGCATCGGTGGTCGCGACAATGGTCAGTCTGGACACGGCCAGCGCTGGGAGGTGCAGCAGAGCAACAGCTCGCGAGGCAGTGGTTTCTCTGGTCAGCGTAACAACAGCTCTTCCGGTCAGTTCAACAATGGACAACCGAGCCAACGCAGCGACGTGCAGTCTGCTCAGCGCAACAATGTGCAGTCTGGCAGTAGCAATACCTATAATAATATAAAGGTACAGTCCGGTCACAGTCGGCGCTACGAGAGCAGCGGTTCTACCCAGAACCGTCAAGACATGCAGACCCGCTCTTCCAGCCACAGCCGCAACGAATCCGTGAGACAGTCGTCATCGTCGCACAGCACGTCGGGTACGGTTCGGCAGAATGCTACCAAGCAGAATAGCTCGTCCGGCAGTCGCTCACGCAGATAACGATTGACCATCTCGGTAAACAAAAATATCCGCACATCCATCTGAGGACGTGCGGATATTTTTGTTCGTATATAAGTCTGCGCAGAGCAGTTGTCTCGTTGCAGGAGACTTTAGTCTTGTCGCGGTAGGACTTTACTTCAATTCAGCCAGGGCGGCTTTCATGCGGCGCATAGCCTCCACGATGTTCTCGTCGGAGGTGGCGTAGCTCATACGAATGCACTCGGGTGCACCGAAGGCGGCACCGCCTACGCAAGCCACATGGCCCACTTCCAACAGGTACATTGCCAAGTCGTTGGAGTCCTTGATCTTGTGGTCACCGGCCGACTTGCCATAGTATTTGTCGCACTTGGGGAAGAGGTAGAAGGCGCCCTGCGGCACGTTTACCTCGAAGCCTGGAATCTCTTTCGCCAACTTCACTATCAGGTTGCGACGGCGCTCGAAGGCCTGGCGCATCTGCTCCACGGGAGTTTGCGTGCCGCGGTAAGCGGCTTCGGCAGCTTTCTGCGATACGGAGCATGGGCCAGAGGTGTACTGTCCCTGCAGTTTGTTGCAGGCCTTGATGACCCAATCCGGTCCGGCAGCGAAACCAATACGCCAGCCCGTCATGGCATAAGCCTTGGAAACACCATTGATGATGACAACCTGATCCTTCACCTCAGCGAACTGTGCGATGCTCTCGTGCTTGCCCACGTAGTTGATGTGCTCGTAAATCTCGTCGGCCACAACCATCACCTGCGGATGCTTTGCCAATACGGCGGCCAGTCCAGCGAGCTCTTGTTTGCTGTAAACCGAACCTGTTGGATTGGATGGTGAGCAGAGGATGAGGACACGTGTCTTCGGAGTGATGGCTGCCTCCAGTTGAGCCGGTGTAATCTTGAAGTCCTGGTCGATGCCAGCGCTGACGATGACGGGTGTGCCGTCGGCCAGCTTCACCATCTCGGGGTAGCTAACCCAATAGGGGGCGGGCACGATTACCTCGTCGCCGGCACCTACTAAAGTCATGATGACATTGCAGACACACTGTTTCGCTCCGTTGGACACGCTAATCTGGGCTGACGTAAAGTCCACACCATTCTCGTTTTTCAACTTTGCCACGATAGCTTCCCGCAGGGCCGGGTAACCGGGGACGGGTGAGTATTTCGAGAAGTTGTCATCAATAGCCTGTTTGGCTGCCTCTTTGATGTGGTCGGGCGTGTTGAAGTCCGGTTCGCCTACACTCAGGTTGATGACATCTACTCCCTGTGCCTTGAGCTCGTTGCTTCTTTGCGACATGGCAAGAGTAGCCGACGGAGAGAGTCTGTTTAAACGGTCTGATAGATTGTTCATAACTTTATTCCTTTATTTCGCTGTTTGTTAAATCTTTTGTTTGAATGAGTATTGCCCTGAGGACTCAGTTGTTGAAGTGAAGCGTGTGTCCCATGCGCTCCTTCTTCGTCTTCAGGTAACGCTCGTTGTACTTGTTGGGCGTGATTTCGATGGGCACGTTCTCCACTATCTTTAGTCCGTAAGCCTCCAGGCCGATGCGCTTCACTGGGTTGTTGGTGAGCAGACGCATGTTGTGCACACCCAGCTCACGCAGAATCTGTGCTCCTACGCCATAGTCGCGCTCGTCCGCCAGGTGACCCAGACAGATGTTGGCGTCCACGGTGTCCATGCCGTCCTCCTGCAGTTTGTAGGCTTTCATCTTCTCCATGAGTCCGATGCCCCGTCCCTCCTGTTTCAGGTATACCAGCACTCCTTTGCCCTCTTTCTCAATCATCTGCATAGCCTTGTGCAGCTGCTCGCCACAGTCGCAACGCAGCGATCCGAAGATGTCGCCGGTGGCGCAAGAGGAGTGTACACGAACGAGTATCGACTCGTCCTCCTTCCACTCACCCTTGAAAAGGGCGATGTGTTCCAGTCCGTTGGATTTCTGACGGAAGGGTATCAGGTGGAACTGTCCGTATTCGGTGGGCATACTTACCTCCACGCCTTTCTCCACCATCGATTCTTCTTTCAGGCGGTAGGCTATCATGTCGTGGATGGAGATGAGTTTCAGATTGTGCTCGTCGGCGAAGGCGCGCAGCTGAGGAAGCCGGGCCATGGTGCCGTCCTCGTTCATGATTTCCATCAGTGCACCGGCAGGGAAGAGCCCTGCCATGCGAGCCAGGTCGATTGCTGCCTCGGTATGTCCGGCGCGGCGGAGCACTCCTTTGTCCTGTGCGTAGAGGGGGTTGACATGTCCCGGGCGGCCGAAGGTTTGCGGGGTCGACAGCGGGTCGGCCAGCGCACGGATGGTGTTGGCGCGGTCGGCGGCGGACACGCCGGTGGTGCATCCGTCAATCTTGTCGACGGTGACGGTGAACGGTGTGCCCAGAAGTGAGGTGTTGTCGTCCACTTGGTGAGCCAGCTCCAACTCCTTGCAACGGGAGATGGTGATGGGCGCACAGAGTACGCCACGCGCATATTTCAGCATGAAGTTTACGTCGTCGGCTGTAATCTTCTCGGCGGCGATGATCAGATCGCCCTCATTCTCACGGTCTTCATCATCGACCACGATGACGAACTTTCCTTGGCGGAAGTCCTCGACAGCTTCGTCGATGGTGTTTAACTTAACCTGTCCCATATTCTTAGTCATTATTGTTTTCGTTTTTGATTTTGATTTGTTTTATGTAAGTCTCTATAGCCCGGTTGGTCTCCACAATCTGCTTCAGGTCTTTGCTTAGCCGCAGGCTAAATCGCCACATACGGAAGTAGAGGATGAGGCCCACGGGGAACAGTATCCCGGCCACGAAACTCATCCACGGCTTACTGAACGGGTTTTTGTGCGCTGCGATGAAGATTATCGGGTAATCGTTGAGCGCCAGTATGATGCGGTTGTTGCGGCTGTTGGAGAGGTCCTCTATGATGGCCTCCAGCTGCGTGTTGATTTCCGCCACGGTGTTGTCTGGCCGGCAGTGGAAGAAGAGGCTGAAGTAGTTCGGGACCTCGCTTAGCTGACGCTCGTCGGCATAGGCTTGGCACGTATCGCTCAGTTGGCGCAGCTGCTTGGCCGCCATGCCATAGTCAGGGTCGTTGATTATTACCTCTTTCTTGGTGTAGTGACGTTTTGTGCGCAGTCCAAGCAGCTGGGTGAACAGCGCCTTGTAGGCGTCGATGTTGAACACCACGGAGTCGTTGTTCGACTTGTAGGTGAAGAAGACACCCATCGGCACCAGTACGAAGGTGCTGATCCAGGCACCGAACCAAATCTCCCACGTTCCGTCGCGCGCCATCTTCTTACCCATGGTGTCCACTATATAGTATATAAGGAAGATGATGACCGACACGATGACTGGCATTCCCAGTCCGCCCTTGCGGATGATGGCTCCTAGTGGAACACCGATGAAGAGGAATATCATGCAGGCCAGCGAGAGGGCGATCTTGTTGTTCCACTCCAACTGGTGACGGCGCAGCGAGCGGTCGGAGTCCTTCATCATGGAGCCTCGGAACGTGAAGTCGCTCTTCATATTGTTCACACGGGTAGTGGCCGATTGCAGCAACCGCTTTTGGTCTGCCTTGCTCTTCATACGGAATATGCTGTCCATATTCAGCGTCTTCTCGGCAGATTTCTCCACGAGCAACGAGTCGTGATGGTTGAGTGCGGAAGTCACATTAATGCGTGTCTTGGCATCGGTGTAGTAGCTGCGGCCAATGCTGTCGAAACGGGTGGACATGGAGTCGATGCTGTGCTTCAGTTCGTTCATGTTCTTCGACTGCGACTGTGTGCTCATGAAACTCTCGTCCATCATGTTGAAGTTGGAGTCGAACTCGATGAGGCTGTGCTTCTCGCTGAACGATTCGCGCCGATAGGGCACGTTGCGCGATTGAGCGGTCTGTTGGCGCAGGTTCTCGAACTGCTCGCCGTTGTAGAGGTGTAGCTGCAGGTGTTCCTTGTCCGCCGTCACCTCCATGCGGCCCGAGTCTGCCTGAATGATGTGTGCGTTCTCGAATCCGTCCGAGAAGTTGTATATCATTACTCCGTAGAGCATACCGGTGTCGGGGTCTTTCTTCTTCACGTAGATGTTGTAGTCGCTGATGCGGTAGAACGCTCCTTCGGGGATGTCCAGCTCCGGCGACTTCTGTTTCATGGAGAAGAGCAGAGTCCACAGTTTAGTTTGGGATTCGGGCACCGTCACATTCTGGAAATAGAACGACATGCCGCAGACACAGCCGATGAGGATAATCAGTGGTCGCATGATGCGCATCAGTGGAATGCCGGCGGCTTTCATGGAGAGCAGCTCAAACCGTTCGCCGAAGTTGCCGAAGGTGATGAGCGAAGCCAACAGGATGGCCAGTGGCAGTGACACGGGTACCAGTGAAAGTGCTGAGTAATAGAAAAATTGGATGAGGGTGCCGATGCTCAGTCCCTTACCAACCATATCGTCCACATGCATCCAGAGGAACTGCATCATAAAGATGAATAGGCAAATGAAGAATGTGCCTATCAGCAAGAATACGAAACTCTTGATGATGAATATATCTAATTTCTTTATGCGAAACATGCTCTGTGTCCTATCTCTTTGCAATCGAACTGCAAAGGTAGCATAAAAACCTCAATGCACCTATTATTTCAAGATTTTTATGAACTTAGACTCCGCTCGTGCGGCGAAGGTCTTCTATTTGGGAGTCCCACAGGTCTCTCAGGTCCTCCTCTTCCCCCGGCTCGGCGAAGTCGGTCACCTCTATCACGTAGTCGTTGGTGAGTTCGTTGGCGGAGATTTTAATCTCGAAGTAGACCTTAGGGTCTTCCTCGTCCATCCAATGGAAGCGGATAAACGACCCGGCCCGGAGGTTGATGACCTTCGCTTGTCGGATTTCAGTCTTTCCCCACTGAAATGTGAAGATGTCCTCTTTGGCTGTGACCTTGTGGGCAAACCATCCCTCCAGCCCCGCTGGGGTGGAGACGGTGTTCCATAAGATGGTTCCCGATACGGCGCTCAACATGTATTCAATATGTACTATGCTCTTTTCCATAGGCGTTGCTGACGACGATGGGCCGATCAGACGGCCGCAAAATACACAAATAATTTGAGACCCGAGTGAAAACAGACTATTATTTTAGAGAAATTAGATAATTCGAGGCGTTCGATTTCTTATGCGTTTGGCCTCGTAGGAATTTAATATAAATAGGAATTCACTCAGTATGAGCCACTAAGCATACACTAGGAAAACTTTCTGTGAAAAAAGTGTGGCGAAGTGTTGCACGGGTGAAAAATAGTGTATACCTTTGCAGCCGGATTTGAAAATCAATGGCGGGATAGCTCAGCTGGTTAGAGCGCATGATTCATAATCATGAGGTCCCCGGTTCAATCCCGGGTCCCGCTACAAAGTCACAAGGCTGTCGAGAACGCAATGTTTACGACAGCCTGATTTGTTATTGTACAGACTCCTCCCTAGACGACCATCGGACAACTCCCGTTCTCGATGGAGCTTTGCTAAAACACGGTTTGCGTGTACTTGAACACGACCGGAGGGTCATCATTCAACGAGCCAAGGCTCTATGGACGTTGACCCAAGGCTCATCGGCACTTGAGCCAAGGCTCTTTTTTCATTTCTCCCGGGCTGTCGTTCGCGGCAAAGCGTAGTCTATTTCCCCCAACATACGTTAATATTATAACCCTTACACTATTTAATTCGGATTAAATCCACTACTTTTGCGACAAAATTCGCGAATGCGGGGTGGGGAGGTACGTCGCTCGACCCCGCGAACATTCAGATATAGAACAGTGATTTCAGTTGAAGGGTTACAAGTAGAGTTTGGCGCGACGCCTTTGTTCGAGGATGTCTCCTACGTCATCAACAAGAAGGACCGCATCGCCCTGGTCGGTAAGAACGGGGCGGGCAAGTCCACCATGCTGAAGATTCTCGCAGGCATCCAGCAACCGACGGGTGGACAGGTGGCGGTGCCCAAGGATACCACGATAGGCTATCTGCCTCAGGTGATGATACTGAGCGATACGCACACGGTGATGGAGGAGGCGGAGAAGGCCTTCGAACACATTGCCAAGATGCAGGCGGACATCCAGCGGATGAACCAGGAGCTGGCAGACCGCACCGACTACGAATCGGACGATTATCAGAAATTGATAGAACGCTTCTCGCACGAGAACGAGCGGTTTCAGATGATGGGCGGCACCAACTATCAGGCAGAGATAGAACGTACACTGATAGGTCTAGGCTTCCAACGGTCGGACTTCGATCGTCCGACTTCGGAGTTCAGCGGCGGGTGGCGAATGCGCATCGAGCTGGCGAAACTGTTGCTGCAACATCCTGACGTGTTGCTGCTCGACGAACCCACCAACCACCTCGACATCGAGAGCATACAGTGGCTCGAGAGTTTCCTGGCAAACCACTGCAACGCTGTAGTGCTGGTGAGCCACGACCGGGCTTTCATCAACAACGTCACCACCCGCACCATCGAGATTTCGTGTGGACGGATATACGACTACAAAGTGCCCTACGACCAGTATGTGGTGCTGCGCAAGGAACGTCGCGAGCAACAGTTGCGGGCGTACGAGAATCAGCAGAAACAGATACAGGACACGGAGGCTTTCATCGAGCGGTTCCGCTACAAGGCCACCAAAGCCGTGCAGGTGCAGAGCCGCATCAAACAGCTGGAGAAGATTGTACCCATAGAGATTGACGAGGAGGACAACTCCGCCCTCCATCTGAAGTTCCCCGCAGCCATACGCAGCGGCAACTATCCTGTCATAGCCGACGAGGTGCGCAAGGCATACGGCGACCATGTGGTTTTCGACCACGTGAACCTCACCATCAGTAGGGGCGAGAAAGTGGCCTTCGTGGGCAAGAACGGCGAGGGTAAGTCCACCCTGGTGAAGTGCATCATGGGCGAGATTCCGTTCGACGGCAAACTCACCATCGGGCACAACGTGCAGATAGGCTACTTCGCCCAGAACCAGGCACAGATGCTCGACGAGAACCTCACCGTCTTCGACACTATCGACCGCGTGGCCGTGGGCGACATCCGGCTGAAGATACGCGACATACTGGGCGCTTTCATGTTCGGCGGCGAGGCCTCGGACAAAAAGGTGAAAGTGCTCTCCGGCGGCGAGCGGAGCAGACTGGCGATGATACGTCTGTTGCTCGAGCCTGTCAACCTGCTGATACTTGATGAGCCTACCAACCACCTCGACATGCGGTCGAAGGATGTGCTGAAAGATGCAATCCGCGACTTCGACGGGACCGTCATCGTGGTGAGCCACGACCGCGAGTTTCTCGATGGCCTCGTGACGAAGGTCTACGAGTTTGGTGGCGGCCGGGTGAAGGAACATTTGGGAGGCATCTACGACTTCCTGCAAAAGAAGAGAATAGAGAGTCTGAACGAACTGCAACCTACGCTCTCGCGTCAAGAAACAGCTGCCCTGAAGAGTGAACCGGCTACGACGGCCTCGGATACCAAACTCGACTACGAGGCACAGAAAGAGCTGACCAAGAAGATCCGCAAGGCCGAGAAGCATGTGGCCGACTGCGAGAGCCGCATCGAAAAGCTGGAGGCAGACATACAAGCGCTGGAGACTCAGATGGCTACGCCCGAAGGCGCGTCGGACATGTCGCTCTATGAGCAACATACCGCCAAGAAGAAAGAGTTGGATGACGCGGTGGAGGAGTGGGAACAAGCTTCCACCGAACTGGAGACGTTGAATTCTTAAACCTTACATATATTAAAGATGAAAAAGAGTCACTATTTACCATTGGCTACCGTTGCGCTGCTCACCTTGGCATCCTGCGGAGCGAAAAAAGGAGAAACTATGACTGTAGGTATCAAGTATGAAAACATGGACACAACGGCATTGCCGGGTACCGATTTCTATCAGTATGCCTGTGGCGGATGGATCAAGAACCACCCGTTGACGGCTGAGTATGCACGCTTCGGCAGTTTCGACGAACTGGCAGAGAACAACCGCAAGCAGATGCGCGACCTCATCACTGGTCTGGCTGCCGAGAAACACGAACAGGGAACCATCGAGCAGAAGATTGGCGACCTCTACAACATCGTGATGGACAGCGTGAAACTGAACGCCGACGGACTGAATCCTATCAAGGAAGAGTTGGCTGCCATCGACGCAGTGAAGGACCGCAGCGAGATTTTCTCTCTGATGACCAAACTTGGAATGACAGGCGTGGCAGGCTACATTGCCGAGTATATCGACGCTGACATGAAAGAGAGCAGCAAGAACATCTTCCAATTGTCGCAAGCCGGCCTCAGCTTGGGCCAGAAGGATTACTATACCGAGGACGATGAGGCTACCAAGCAGATTCGTGCCAAATACATGGAACACATCGTCAAGATGTTCCAACTGGCTGGCTCCGACGAGGCTATGGCAAAGAAGAAAATGAATGCCGTGCTCGCCATCGAGACCCGCATCGCCAAGGCTTCGCTGGGAAAAGTGGAACAGCGTATCCCCGAGAACAGCTACCACAAGATGACCGTTGCCGATTTCAAGAAAGAGTATGCAGGCATCGACTGGGACGGATACTTCACTACCCTCGGCATTGCCGGTGTGCAGGAGATTAACGTGGGCCAACCCACTCAACTGAAAGAGGTTATCGCCATCCTGAACGGAGTTCCCGTGGACGACCAGAAGGCCTACATGGAGTGGAAACTGATAGACAGCGCAGCCAGCTACCTGAGCGACGACTTCGTGGCACAGAATTTCGACTTCTACGGACGCACCCTCTCGGGTCGTCAGGAGCAGAGCCCTCGCTGGAAACGTGCCGTCAGCGCCCTGAACAGTCTGCTGGGCGAGGCTGTGGGACAGATGTACGTACAGAAGTACTTCCCTGCCGCAGCCAAGGAGCGCATGGAGGCTCTCGTGAAGAACCTGCAGGTTGCACTGAAGGAGCGCATCCTGGCACAGGAGTGGATGAGCGACACCACCAAAGCCAAGGCCGTGGAGAAACTCGATGCGTTCTACGTGAAGGTCGGCTATCCCAACAAATGGCGCGACTACTCCAACCTGGAAATCACCAACGACTCCTACTGGGCCAACGTGAAACGTGCCAGCCTCTTCGGATGGAACAAGATGGTGGAGGAGAAGTTCAACAAGCCCGTGGACAAGGACGAGTGGTACATGACTCCGCAGACCGTGAACGCTTACTATAACCCGACGACCAATGAAATTTGCTTCCCCGCCGGCATCCTGCAGTATCCCTTCTTCGACATGAGTGCCGACGATGCCTTCAACTACGGAGCCATCGGTGTGGTAATCGGTCACGAGATGACCCACGGATTCGACGACCAGGGCCGTCAGTTCGACCTCAACGGTAACTTGGCCGACTGGTGGACCGCTACGGATGCCGAGAACTTCAAGGCCCGCACGCAGGTGATGGTGGACTTCTTCAACAACATCAGCGTACTGCCCGACCTGAAGGCAAACGGTGAACTCACTCTGGGTGAGAACATCGCCGACCACGGTGGCTTGAACGTAGCCTTCCAGGCATTCAAGAACGCTACCAAGGACGCTCCTCTGGGCAACGACAACGGCTTTACCCCCGAGCAACGCTTCTTCCTCTCTTACGCCTTGCTGTGGGCGGGCAACATCCGCGACGAGGAGATTCGCAACCTCACTCGCATGGATCCCCACTCGCTAGGCCGCTGGCGTGTGAACGGTGCTCTGCCGCACATCGACGCTTGGTACGAGGCCTTCGGCATTACCGAGAACGACCCGATGTTCGTTCCGAAGGAGAACCGCGTAACTATCTGGTGACACACTGCTGGGCAGAATAAGACATAGAGTGGGCGAGGAAAGGTCAGTGAGACAACTCCTCGCCCACTTTGTGTATGCCCCTCCCGCAAGGCATGTTTTTTTCTCTGACTGGGAAAAATTATTTCCCTAACCAGGAAAATATATTTTTCTGACTAGGGAAATAAAATCGTGTACTTTGGGCACATCGGCCAGATGCCTTCTGAAATAAATAAGAAGGCATCTCGTGGAAATAACCTGGCATCTGACGTGGCTTAACTCGGCATGCGGCGGAAGCCGAGTTCGGAGTGAATTTAGCTGGATTTCTTGTGTAGGACAAAAGATCTTCCTAACTTTGCCGCTGTTCTGAGTGAGCTTATAACCTATGAGAAAAGAACAATGGATAGCCTACATGTTGCTTGGCGTCTGTTTCGTAATGCTCGTCGCCACGGCTTTTCCGCATCATCATCATGCGGACGGCATCTGTATGCTCAACGATGTTCCCGCCTTTTGCTCGGCTTGCAACGGCCACAGCCATGGTGGCGACGGAACCTGTGCTACGCCTCGTGCCGGGGAGAGTTGCTCTCATCAGACTTGCGGTTCCCATCTCACGGACGACGCTACACACTATGGTTGCGACGGCAGCTGTCCGGCGGACGAATGTCTGCACCACGGCTGTGCCTGCGGTTGTCACCATTCTCAACCATTGGGTTGCGACGACGATTGTGTGACCAAGTTCATCAGTCCCACACCCGCGCCTGTGCACCACGTGTCGCCCGACTTCGCATTCATTGCCCTTATCTATTCCGCTGCCGACCTGCTGACACTGGAACTGCTCGGCGAATCCTCTGAATCCTACGCCCCTTATGTGGAGTCGCTTCACAGCGTCGCCCTGGTGACGAGCGGAGGACTTCGTGCACCCCCGTGTGCCTGACTCTCCCGGTCTGCCAGACTGTAAACACCCCTGGTGGACATCCCATAAAACAATATTTAGATATGGACCTCTCCTGCCAGTAGCATGACATATGCTCCCATGGCACGGAACGGATGCCGACAACCGACCTTGCGACCTGCCCGTCACGGTCCGGGGTGGTGAAGCGATGACTTACGGACAGGTCCTTCAACAAACGAATAAATCTTAATTGATAATATGAAGAAAATCTATTTATTGGCGGCCCTTGCCGGTGGATTACTCATTTCGGTATCCTGCAGCGGCAGCCATTCGCATGAGAATCATGCGCACGAAGAACAGTCAGAACATGAACACGAACACAGTGAGGAAGAGCACGACCACGACGAGCACGAGGACCACGACCACGAAGGTCATTCCCACGAGCACGGTGAGCATGTCCATTCCGATGAGATTATCCTGAAGCCCGAGAAGGCCCAGACACTCGGCGTGAAGGTGGAGGCCATCCAGCCCAAGCCGTTCCGCCAGGTGATTGTCGCCTCCGGACAGGTGCAGGCCGCACAAGGCGACGAGGCCACCGTGGTGGCGAACGTCGATGGTATGGTATCCTTCGGTCGGTCCGTGACAGAGGGTATGAGCGTGGCTCGTGGCGCTTCGCTGATTACCATCGTCACCGGAAAGACCGTTGACGGCGACCCTGCCGAGCGGGCAAAGGTGGCTTACGAAACGGCCAAGGAGGAGTACGAGCGTGCTTCCAAGCTGGTGGAGAGCCAGATTGTTTCCGGCAAGGAGTTTGCCACCATCAAGCAAAACTATACCAATGCCAAGCTGAGCTACGAGGCACTCTCCGCTGGAGCAAAGGGCAACGGCCGCCAAAGCATCGTGGCCCCCATAGGCGGCTACGTGAAAAGCTGTCTGGTGAAGGAGGGCGACTATGTGACCGTGGGGCAACCGCTGATGAGCATTACGCAGAACCACAGGCTCTTCCTCCGTGCCGAGGTGTCCGAGAAATACTATAAGTACCTCAGCCGCATTCAGAGCGCCAACTTCAAGACTCCGTACGACGACACCGTCTACCAGCTGGACCAACTCCATGGCAAGGTGCTCTCCTACGGCAAGACCACGGACCAGTCCTCCTTCTTCGTGCCCATCACCTTCGAGTTCGACAATAGGGTAGAAGTGGTGCCCGGATCCTACGTAGAGGTCTACCTTCTCTCCTCCGAGATGCCCGACGTCCTGGCCCTCCCCAAATCCGCTATCACCGAGGAGCAGGGACTCTACTTCGTCTACCTGCAACTGGACGAGGAGGGCTATAAGAAACAAGAGATCACACTGGGTGCCGACAACGGACAGGAGACGGAGATACGCTCTGGCCTGAAGGCTGGCGATAGGGTAGTGGTCAGCGGAGCCATCCATGTGAAGTTGGCTTCGGCCTCTAACGCCATTCCGGCCCACACGCACAACCATTAACCAAAGGAGAGTGAGCTATGCTGAACAAGATTATACATTTCTCGTTGCACAACCGGATACTCATTCTGGCTGCGGCGATGCTGCTCTTTGTGGCGGGCATCTACACGGCGTTCCACACCGAGGTGGATGTCTTCCCCGACCTGAATGCCCCCACGGTGGTCATCATGACCGAAGCCAATGGTATGGCGGCCGAGGAGGTGGAGCAACTGGTCACCTTCCCTGTGGAGACCGCCGTCAACGGTGCCACCAATGTGCGTCGTGTGCGTTCCTCGTCCACCAACGGATTCTCCGTGGTGTGGGTGGAGTTCGACTGGGGCACGGACATCTATCTGGCCCGACAGATTGTCTCCGAGAAGTTGGCCGTGGTGTCCGAGGAGTTGCCCGATAACGTGAGCAAGCCGACCCTTGGCCCGCAGTCGTCCATCCTGGGCGAGCTGCTGATTATCGGACTGACTGCCGACAGCACCTCCATGTTCGACCTCCGCACGCTGGCCGACTGGACCATCCGTCCCCGATTGCTCTCCGTAGGCGGTGTGGCACAGGTGGCCGTGTTGGGTGGCGACATCAAGGAGTACCAGATTTCTCTCGACCCCGCCCGCATGAAACACTACGGGGTGTCGTTGGACCAGGTGCTGGCCGTCACCCGCTCTATGAACAAGAACGCCAACGGTGGTGTAATCTATGAATATGGTAACGAATACATCGTGCGCGGAGTCCTCTCTACCCACAACGTGGAGGAGATGGCCCAGGCCGTGGTGAAGACCGTCGGCGGTTCGCCCATACTGCTTCAGGATGTGGCCGACGTGGGCATCGGTTCGCAAGAACCCAAACTGGGCACCGCCTCCGTCAAGGGAAAACCGGCCGTGCTCATCACCGTCACCAAACAGCCGAAGACCGGCACCATCGAGTTGACCGAGAAGCTGGACGAGACCATGGCCGAACTGCAGAAGAACCTGCCGAAGGATGTGAAAGTGTCCACCGACATCTTCCGCCAGTCGCGCTTCATCGAGAGCTCCATCGGCAACGTCAAGGAGTCGCTCTACGAGGGTGCCATCTTTGTGGTCATCATCCTCTTCCTCTTCTTGGCCAATGTGCGTACCACCCTCATCTCTCTCGTCACGTTGCCCCTGTCGCTGGTAATCACCATCCTGGTGCTCCATTGCATGGGACTCACCATCAACACCATGAGCCTTGGCGGTATGGCCATCGCCATTGGGTCGCTGGTGGACGACGCCATCGTGGACGTGGAGAATGTGTGGAAACATCTGCGCGCGAACCGGTTGCTGCCCGAGGGCGAGCGGCTCAGGGTGAAGGATGTGGTGTTCAACGCCTCCAAGGAGGTACGTATGCCTATCCTCAACTCCACGCTCATCATTATCGTCAGCTTCATTCCCCTTTTCTTCCTCTCAGGCATGGAGGGCCGTATGCTGGTGCCGCTGGGCATTGCCTTCATTGTCTCCCTCTTTGCCTCCACAGTGGTGGCCCTGACGCTGACCCCCGTGCTCTGTAGCTACTTGCTGGGACACACAAACGACAAAGGCTTGCAGAAGGACAGCCCCCTTGCCTTGTGGCTCCGTCATTACTACGAGAACGGCCTGGAGTGGGCATTGCGCCACAAGCGAGGCGTGCTTTGCGGTACCATCGCCCTGTTCCTCGTTGCCCTAGGTTTCTTCTTCACCTTGGGACGTAGCTTCCTGCCATCGTTCAACGAAGGCTCCTACACCATCAATGTCAGCTCCCTGCCCGGCATCTCGCTGGAGGAGAGCGACAACCTCGGGCGTAAGGCGGAGGAGTTGCTCCTCTCCATCCCCGAGATACAGACCGTGGCCCGCAAGACCGGACGGGCCGAGCTCGACGAGCATGCCTTGGGTGTGAACGTCTCCGAGATAGAAGCCCCCTTTGAACTGAAGGACCGCTCGCGCAAGGAACTCACCGAGGAGGTACGGCGCAAACTCTCCACTCTGTCCGGAGCCAACATCGAGATAGGTCAACCCATCAGTCACCGCATCGATGCCATGCTGAGCGGCACCAAGGCCAGCATCGCCATCAAGCTCTTCGGCAACGATCTCAACAAGATGTTCGCCTTGGGCAACCAGATAAAGAGTGCCATCCAAGATGTGGAGGGCATTGCCGACCTGAACGTGGAGCAGCAGATTGAGCGTCCCGAGCTGAGCATTGTTCCCAAGCGGACGATGTTGGCCAAGTACGGCATTCCGCTGCCCGAGCTCGAAGAGTTCGTCAACGTGAACATGGCGGGCGAAGTGGTGTCGCAGGTCTACGAGGACGGCAAGACCTTCAACCTCGTGGTGCGTGCCAAGGACGCCAGCCGCGACGATATGGAGAAAATCTCCAACCTGCTGATAGATGCCGGCGACCAGAAGGTACCGCTTCACTATGTGGCGGAGATACGCAGCACCAAGGGACCGAACACCATCAGCCGCGAGAATGTGAAACGCAAGATTGTCATCTCCGCCAATACCTCCGGCCGCGACATGCGCAGTGTGGTGAACGACATCCGCAGTCGCATTGAGTCCAAGATATCCCTCCCCGAGGGCTATCATGTAGAGTATGGCGGACAGTTCGAGAGCGAGCAGGCTGCCTCGCGCATCCTCTTCCTCGCCTCACTCATGTCCATCTTCGTCATCTTCCTGCTGCTCTACTCCGAGTTCAAGAACATGGCCCAGAGCGGCATCATTCTCATCAACCTGCCGTTGGCGCTCATCGGTGGTGTCTTCGCCCTGCTGATAACCACGGGTGAAATCAGCATACCCGCCATCATCGGACTCATCTCCCTCTTCGGCATCGCCACCCGCAACGGTATGTTGCTCATCAGCCACTACAACCAGTTGCACGCCGAGGGGATGGACTACTACCACGCTGTCGTCAAGGGATCGCTCGACCGACTGAACCCCATCCTGATGACTGCCCTCTCGTCCGCCCTGGCAATGATTCCGTTGGCTGTCAATGGCGACCTGCCCGGCAACGAGATACAGAGCCCCATGGCGAAGGTTATACTGGGCGGATTGCTCACCTCCACCTTCCTCAACGGATTTATTATCCCTATAGTCTATTTGATGATGAACCATAAAAAAGAGAAAACCGCATGAAACAGATATTATTCCTCATCGCCCTTTGTGGTGGCCTGACCACCGCCGTGGCTCAGGGCACCGACAGTGTGGAGCAGGTGCTGCAGTCCGTCCTGCGCAACAACAAAGCCCTGCAGTCTGCCACACAACGCATGGAGGCCCAGAAGATGGAGACCCGCATCGACAACAATCTGGAGAATCCCGAGGTGGAGTATACCTATCAGTTCAGCAACAAGGAGAACCCTACCAACCAGAGCGAACTGAACGTGACTCAATCCTTCGACTTCCCCACACGCTACGCTACCCGTGGCCAATATGGCAAGCTGCAGCGTGAAGTCTACGACCGACAGCTCGACCTGCAACGCCGCGACATCCTGCTGCAGGCCAAGGAACTTTGCCTGCAGTTGGTGCGCCTCAACAAGCAGAAGGCTCTGCTCGCTCAGCGGAAGACCCGTGTGGACGAGCTGGAGGAAGTCTACGACAAACGTTTGCAGACCGGCGATGCCAATGTGCTGGAGGTGAACAAGGTGAAGATGGAACGCATGACTGTGACGGCTGAGGTGGCACAGAACGATGCTGACTTCCGCACCGTCTTGCAACAACTGGTGGCCATGAATGGCAACCAAACTCTCTCGTTCGAGGGCACCACTTATCCCGTGCTCCCCGCATTGACGGCGTATGACACCCTGCGCGACACCCTCTGCGCCCGCGACTACGAACTGCAGTCCGCCCAGGCCCAGCAGTCCGCTGCCCACAAGGCCGTGTCGGTCAACAAGCAAGGTTGGCTGCCCAGCCTCACGGTCGGCTATCGTCGTAGTGGGCTGGTGGGTGCTGAAGCTCACGGATTCATCGTCGGTGCCTCCATTCCCCTCTTCTCCAATCGGGGCAAGGTGAAGCAGTCCAAGATGGAATCCCTCAGTGCCGACTACGAGGCCGAGGAGGTGCAGAACCGCGTGGAGGCCGACTTGCAGTCGCTCTACAACGAAGCCTGTCGACTGAAGCAAGCCTTGGAAGGCTACGATGTGAGGCTGATGAACCAGACGCTGGACTACCTCAATCAAGCACTGAAGGCCGGCCAGCTGTCCGTCATCCAATACTTCGCCGAGGTGGACTCCATCAACGACAACCTGCAGAGGTATCTGGAGATGGAGTACGCTTACCAGTTGGCGATGAGTCAGTTGTACAAGAATTTTCTGTAAACTGAAGCGGAGAGTGCTTACGTCTGGTCCTAACTGCATGACCGGCGGACGCATCTCTTGAAATAGAGCACCTTAGGCGCTACATAATGACGCAAAACCATTGCGGAGAAGGACTAAGTGTGGTCCTCTCCGCAGCGGTTTTTGTCCTCTTTTCCTCTATTTTTTATCCCTTTGTTGTTATATTACAATAAAAAAACTATCTTTGTGGCATCCTTATGATATTCTTATTTAAAGGACGAAGAGTATGGATGCACAACACAAACAATATAAAGACCAGTATTTGACGAAGGAAAACCCCTTGGAACAGGCTCTTGCGGAGGACGGGAAGAACTCCTCGAGGTGGAACGTATGCCCTAAGTGCGGCATGCTGAACGACCTCGAGGCCGTGTTCTGCGAGAGCTGCGGCAGTCCGCTCAACGAGAAGAAATGTCCGCGCTGCGGTGCGGCCATCTATCAGGAGGGCGACTACTGCGAGCACTGCAAGACCTACATCGACAAGAAGCACTGCTCGTTTTGCGGTGCGGGCCTGTCGGATGGCGACACGTTCTGTCCCGAGTGCGGTATGTCGCGCAAGGGAGTCGTTTGTCCCGTGTGCCACACGTCGAATATGTTCGGATTCTGCTCGGTATGCGGCACACCGCTGACCGAACTTGCAGGCAAACTGTTGGAAGAGGTTCGCAAGAACCCTCAGTACGGACGCATGAACACCTTGTCGAAGGAGTTGAAGACCCTCTCGTACAAGTTGCCCGACGACACGCCCGAACGACAGGAGCTGAACCGACGCAACGACGCGCTACGGGCTCGCCTGCTACTGATGCTCAATCAACCGCCGACGGCTGATGATGAGAAGAACCTGGTGCCCGATGCCATCAAGCAACTGCCCTTGGAAGAGCAAATTGCCAAGGTTCGCCGGGAACTGCAGGCTCTGCTTGACCAAACAGCCGTGGAGGCTTGCACCTTGCCGGCGATGGCACGCAACTACGCTATGGCATACAAGCCCGTGGGTTCTGCCTTGGGATGGAAGTGCAACTTCAAGCAAGCCATCCACTCTGGTCCATTCGGCTGCTCTTGCCCTCAAATGGGTGGCAAGTGGATAGTGCTGACCGGCAAGGAACAGAAACAACTACTGGATGACTAAAGATAGGAGATTACGATTTGATGAGCGACAATAATATACATCCTGCATCCGGGGAAGATAGGACGAAAGTCTATCAGCTCAACGACGGCAAGACCAAACGGGCGGACTTCGACCAGAGGCAGAATAATCCTGTGTCGGGAGCAGCCCCACGCATGGGCGGCAACCTGGAACGCACCTCCATCACATTGATTTCCAATGAACTCTCTACTCTGCGGGCTGACCACAAGACACAAAGTACAAAGCCCGGCGACTCGCAACATTCGATTTTCGTGCTCGACGGTATCCGCTACGTGGTAACCAAGGTGCTCTCCGAATCGTCAGGCGAGGCACAGGTATACTTGGTAGAGAACGAGGGTCAGAACTACGTGCTGAAGCTCTATTACCCCAACGTATCACCCAAGGAAGAGATTATGCGACTCATCTGGAACTTCCATTTCGAGTTCGTCATCAAGCTCTACGGCTTCGGCGTGATTTCCCAGAACGGATCCTTGCGCCACTACGAGCTGATGGAGTATCTGGAGGGCGGCACGCTCAACGAGTTCCACCTCGGTGGCGACGTGGACAAGTTCCGCCGCATTACCCTGGCGTGTGCCGGCGCGCTTGCCTTTTGCCACAACAACCACATCATTCACAAGGATATCAAGCCCAGCAACTTCTTCTTCCGCGACAAGGAACAGACCCAGATAGTGTTAGGCGACTTCGGCATCTCCACCCTCTGCGACGAGGATGAAATCATGCACCGCACCACCCAGGCGCGTACGCCGGTGTATGCAGCTCCGGAGATGTACGAGAATGTGATTGACCGCGAAGTGGAGATTACCCAGTCCATAGACTTCTATTCCCTCGGCATCACGTTGCTCTACCTGTGGCTGGGCCGCAACCCCTTCCTGAAGAACGAACGTGCCATGATGCACATGAAGAGCGAGGGTAAGTTGCCCGAGCTGGACCAGTTGCCCGATGCCGTGAACAAGGTGATTCGCGGCCTCACTGTCGTCAATCCCGACAAGCGTTGGGGCTTCGAGGAGGTGGCGGACTGGTACAACGGCAAGGAGGTGCCCATAGACGAGACCTCCGTCTTCCTGCGCTACAAGTCCTTCGTGGTGGACCCCGAACGCAACATCATAGCCGACAATGCCCGCGAGCTGGCTACGCACTTCCGCAACCACAAGGCGCTGGCCATCAAATATCTCTATAACAGACGCGTATCGAAGTGGCTCGAGGATTGTGGAAATTCCAAATTGGCCACGGAAATTGACGATATTGTGGGCACGCGTTATCCTCTGAACCAGGAGGCCGGTTACATCGCCTCACTGTTCATCCTGGACCGCTCGTTGCCCTATCATGACGTGAAGGGCCGTGCCTGCACCAATGTGCACGACGTGGCGCTCAGCCTGCTGAAGTACCAGAGCGAATACAGCGTGTTGTTGAAGGACCCCGTGAACACACTGTTCATCTATCTGGAGTGCGTCACCGACCAAAACGTGGAACGGCTCCGTTCTTACTTTCGCAACGATGACCCCTCCATAGCCATCCGGAAGATGATTTACGAGATAGACTCGTCCATCCCCTTCCTGCTGGACAAACCCTCGTCGTCCATCCTCGAAGTGGTTCGCTCGTTCGGTGAGTATAACTGCTCCGACGACGAGTGGCGCTCGCTGATAGACGGTCGCCTGGTGGCTTGGCTGGTAAATAAGGGCAACCGCCCGCTGTGTGAGGAGATTCGTCTGCTCACGCAAGGTCAGACTTACTCCAAGGTGATGGCCTACACCGTGCTCTACCATCTCGACCGCACGGTGGGCTATGACTTGAAGTCGGCCGTCACCCGTCAGCAGGTGGCTGAGCTGATAGCCATCGACATGCAGTCCGCTCAGACGATGGACGAGAAGGCTTTCAAAGCCTACATGAGCGACTACCTTGACGAGGACGGTCGTCTAGTACGCTACGCCACGCTGCATGGTTGGACCGACGTGTTGCAGTATCGCAAGTACTGTTTCAGCTTGCGCAGTAAGGAGAACCGCGAGCGTTGCTCCACCTATGATTGGCATACGGCCGTCTATAAGTTCTGCGCCGGACTGGAGGCGCGCCCCGCTTATCACTTTGTGCAGGCAGGCAAGTCCATACATACCGTAGAGGAGCTGGACGACATCGAGTTGCGCTACATCAAGTCGGAGTTCCGCAATGGTAGTCTGAAGCAGTGGCTCTCCCTGTTCTACCACGAGGACCCCTTCAAGGAGTATGTCGAGGACTACAGTTACGAGCGAACGCTGGAACAATACCTCATTAAAATAGGACAATACGACAATTCCGACGTCTACTTCCGTCGCTACCAGACAGCCAAGAACCGGGTGAAGAACAAGATGAAAGAGTCGCAAGAGATTTTCGCCGAGATGAACCGACAGAAGCGGTTGTGGAACCTGGGCTTCGTTGTCCTCTCGGCCGTCCTGTTCGCCCTGCTCCTGACGTTGGGCATCAGCAATCCACAGCTTTTTGTGAAGACCTCATCCATCTCTGTGGGTGTGCCGGTGGGCATCATCAGCATGCTTATGGCAGGTACGTGGGGATTCTTTGTCGGCAACGGAGCCTCCATCATGATACTCTCGGGATTCGTGGGTGCCCTCACTGCCATCATACCCGTGGCGGTCATCAAGAATGTGGGCGTGCATTCCTCCGGAGCGCTGATGGTGGTCTGCATAGGCTTCCTCAGTCTCTATTTCGCAATAGGCTTCCTGTTGGGTAGGCGCAAGTCGTCCGTCAAGATGGACGACCTGAAGGGTCTCTTCAAGGAAGATATAAACACCTCATTACTGGAACCGCTGAACTATGCCTTCAAGGCAAAGACCGAGAAGTTCAACGGCAGCAACTTCGGTGCGCTGGACGATGCCATCAACATGGTGCGCTCCACTAGCACCGAGTCCGTCACACATTATGTGCTCTGCACCTGCTTCATGGCGGTCTTCGTCCTGCAGTTCGTGATGTTCCATCCGAAGATGCTGAACATGGACGTGCCCGAAATAGCCCACTGGAAGCTGGAACTCAGAGACAATGTAGAACAGTTTAAGTATATAGAATGATTTGTCAGAAATGTCATAAGGAGAATCGGCCGATAGCCCACTACTGCAAGTGGTGCGGCGAACCGGTGGTGGTCAACGTGGATCCGTTCGAGAAGGTTGTCGGTCTGGAGGAGGTGAAACGTCAGCTGAAGCAGATAGTGGACACCTTCACCCTGCTGCGCTCGCGCCAGGAGACGAAGGATATCCGTCTGAGTGTGAACACTATCATCATCGGGGACACTGGCACGGGAAAGACCTTCCTGGCTGAGGTGTTGCGCGACTGCTTCTTCCAGAACAAGATTATTGAGAAGAACCTCGTGAAAATTGTCGATGCCGTGGACTACGAGCGCTTCGTGGAGAACTGGGACGCCAACATCGACGCTGTTCGCGGAGGCATCCTCTTCTTCGACAATGTACAGAAGCTGTTGCCCGACACCTACTCCAAGAACGTCAATCCGTTGGATAAACTCTTCATCGAGATGGGACAGTGGAATGACGACCCTATCGTGGTGTTGGCAGGTCTGCCGGGCGGACTGGAGGAGTTTCTCGATAACAACCCCGCCGTGAGGAACCGCTTCAAGTACCTCTTCCGTCTGCAACCTTACGGGGTGGACGAGTTGAAGGACATCTGTCTCAACTTCCTGACAAAAAAATATGGTCTGGCAGGCTTTGCCCAGCCTGCTATGAACAAGTTCATGCGTCAGCTCCGCTACGAGGTGAAGACCAAGGACGAGTCGTTCGGCAATGCCCATCTGGCACGTCAGAAGGCCGAGAACATCTTCACATCCTACATCTCGCACATGCCCGATGTGCACGGACTGATACAGGAAAGCGACATACCCGGATACGTTCCACCCGAACGTACCCTCAACGATATATTGGCTAAGCTCGACAACTTTGTCGGTATGGAGTCTGTGAAGAAAGAGGTGCGCGAAATCGCCTGGGAGGTGCAGAACAACCTGCACCGAAGCGAGCGTGGACTTGCCGATAAGGAGAGCATCTCGCTGCACATCGTCCTCACAGGTAACCCAGGTACGGGCAAGACATCCATCGCCCGCAAACTGGGCGAGGTGTTCGAGGCTATCGGATTCCTCGACAGTGGACACGTGGTGGAAGTGGACCGCAGCCAGATGGTAAGCCAGTACATGGGCGAGACCCCGAAACTGGTGGACAAACTCTGCGACAAGGCAATGGGTGGCATCCTTTTCATCGACGAGGCTTACACCTTGGCCCCTGTCAACGAGGCAGGCACACGCGACGAGCAGGGTGCCCAGGCACTGGAGAAGCTGATGAAGCGTATGGAGGACGACCGCGGCAAGTTCGTGGTCATCGCCGCAGGCTACCGCACCGAGATGGAGAACCTCTTCCGCGTCAACCCTGGATTCCGTAGCCGGTTCAATCGGTTCATCAACATCGACGACTATACCCCCGACGAGCTATTCCTCATCCTCTCCGGTTTCATGAAGAAGAAAGGATACCGATTCGGGGAGGGTGCTGCCGAGGTGGCACGCCAGACGGTGCAGCAAATATACGACGCACGCGACAAGAACTTCGCCAACGGGCGCGAGATGCGCTCGCTGTTCGAGAAAATCTGCCGCAAACAGGCCGAGCGCCTGAGCCAAGTGCCGGTGAAGGAACAGACCAACGACATGCTCCTCACCCTGGAGGAGGCGGACATCCCCTACGAGAAGAAGCAACAGGTGGACTACCGGTCGTGCCTCTCCGCCTTCGACGGACTGGTGGGTCTCGCCTCCGTGAAGGAAGAGATTACCAACTTGGCGGCTTACCTCAACCTGCAGATTCAACGCGGCGAACCTGCCGTCTTCTCGGGCAAGCATTACGTCTTCACCGGTAACCCTGGTACGGGAAAGACCACCGTGGCACGCATCATGGCCGATGTGTTCAAGTCGCTCGGCGTGTTGCCCCGCGGACAGCTGGTGGAGGTGGACCGCAGCAAACTGGTGTCGGGCTTCTCCGGACAGACGGCCATCAAGACCAATCAAGTGATAGACTCTGCCATGGGCGGTGTCCTCTTCATCGACGAGGCATACACTCTATGCTCCGGAAGCAACGACAGCTTCGGTAAGGAGGCACTCGATACTCTGCTCAAGCGATTGGAGGACGACCGCGGCAAGTTCATCTGCATCGTGGCAGGCTACACCGACCAGATGCACGACTTCATCGACTCCAACCCGGGCCTGAAGTCACGCTTCACCGAGACTATCCACTTCGAGGACTACAAGCCCGGTGAGATGTCGCAGATTTTCCTCAATATGGCCGCCGCCAAACACTTTACCGTGGCCGACCGTTCGCAGATTGCCCTGTTGCAGATGTTCAAGCAAATATACCTGCAGCGCGACCGCAACTTTGGCAATGCCCGCGAGGCACGCCGCCTCTTCGATGAGGCCGTGACTCGGCAGAGCAAACGCCTGATGTCCATGAACGACAAACTCTCCACGCTCGACCAACAGCAGATGTTCGAACTAACACTCGAGGACATCACCGGCGAGGCACAGGAACAGCCCAAGCCTCTGGAGCAGGTGATGAGCGAACTCGACGAGATTGTCGGCATGAAATCCGTCAAGGAGATGATACGCCGACTGGCCGTGCAGAACGTCTTCATCCAACAACGACTCAAACAGGGCATCGGCGAGGCCGAGAATACCCAGATCAATATCGTCCTCACCGGTAATCCCGGTACGGGCAAGACCACCATTGCCCGCAAGATGGCGGATGTGTTCTACTCCGTGGGTCTGCTGCCCAGCAGCCGCATCGTGGAGGTGAACCGCAGTCAGATGGTGGGCCAGTACATGGGCGAGACGCCCAAACTGGTGGATAAACTGTGCGACCGTGCCATGGGCGGTATCCTATTTGTGGACGAAGCCTACACCCTGGTGGGTGTCGACGGCAAGGACAAATATGGACTGGAGGCCGTAGAGACCCTGATGAAACGTATGGAGGACGACCGCGGCAAGTTCATCGTCGTCGTGGCCGGCTACAAGGACGAGATGGAACGCTTCCTCTCTGCCAACCCCGGACTGGAGAGTCGCTTCACCCATCGCATCCACATCGACGACTACTCCGAGATGGAACTGATGGAGATCTACCAGCGCTTGGCCGCCAAGAAACAGTACGTCATCTCGCCTGAGGCGGAAGGCAAACTGATGGAGGTTATCCTGGAGATGTATCTCCACAAAACCCGCAGCTTCGGCAATGCCCGCGAGATACGCAAACTGTTCGACCGCACCGTGCAACGCATGTCCGAGCGCGTGTCGCAGCTGCCGCCCGAGAAGCTGGTGGGTAGCGTCTACCAGACCATACAACCGGAGGATATTGAACTGAACTGAAAAATTGAACTGAATTGAAAAGAGTGAAGAAACGATGATAATATGTCCTGTATGCAAAGCTGAGATAGAGAAAGACTCGTGGTACTGCGACCAGTGTGGGTTCAAGCTAAAGTTCTGTAAGCGTTGCGGCTTTCCAGGCAAGGGTAACCGTTGCACCAAGTGCGGCGACGTGATGTACTCGCCCGCTGATGAGGCCGAAGCACAACGACAGGCAGCCGAGGTTGCCCCTGTGGACCTGGAACGGGCGTCCGCCATGCCCCAACTCTATCTGGTAAACACCAATCTGCATATCGAACTCCGTGGAGAGGACGGTGCTGTCATCGGTCGCCGCAAGGGGCCGTACAAGGACCTTCTGTCTCCTTTTTCATACATCTCCAGTTCACATGCCTCCCTCCACTATTCCCCATCGGCTGGGTGGACTGTGAAGGACATGAACTCCACCAACGGATCCAAGCTAAACCATGAAAAGCTGATACCCGATGTGCCCGTGCCGCTGCGAAACGGAGACAGACTGCAGCTGGCCAATGTTGAACTGATAATAGAACTTAGAAAATGATGACATTAGACATAAGCGCTACCAACAGCCGTGGACTGGTTCGTGAGAAGAACGACGATATGATGCTGGTGGCCTCGAATAAGATAAGAAATCAGAATATTCGCTTTAAAATTCAACGTACCTCGGACGAAAATTGTATTTTTGCCGTGGCCGACGGACTCGGTGGGTACAGTGGTGGTGACGTAGCCAGTGCCGAGGTGATCAATGAACTGGATTTCTTCTTCCATTCGCTCCCCAAGGGTATGGACGAGGAAGCCTTCTGCGATTGCTTCAACGACTGGATTGTGAGGACACACAAACGCCTGTTGGAGATGGGACAAGACAATCCCCAATGGGCCGGCATGGGCACCACGCTGGTGGCGCTCGTCATCTACGAGAAGCACACCTATTGGCTCAACTGTGGCGACAGCCGCCTCTACCGATACAGGGGACGACGACTGGCACAGCTCTCGACTGACCACTCGCTGAGCAGTCTCACGGGAAACAGCACGCACGAGAATGTGCTGGTCAACAGTATCGGAGCCGGCAAGGAAGCCTACTTCGACATTGTCAACTGCACCGACGACATTCTGGCGGGCGACGTGATGATGCTCTGCTCTGACGGACTGTCGAAGATGCTCACCGACGAGAAGATAGAGAAGCTGCTCGGACAGACACACGACAGCCGTGTGCTGGAGCGGGAAGCCTGCAAGGCAGGTGGTCTCGATAACATCTCGGTCTGCCTGGTGCATTTTATACGTTTAATGGATTAAAAAGAGAAAATGCCTTTAAATTTACCCGACAAGTTGCCTGCTATCGAACTCTTGAAGCAGGAACATATCTTTGTGATAGACCACTCGAGGGCCAGCCGACAGGATATCCGTCCGCTGCGCCTGGTAATCCTCAACCTCATGCCGCTGAAGATAACGACGGAAACCGACCTCATCCGTCTGCTCTCCAACTCGCCGCTACAGGTGGAGGTGTCGTTTATGAAACTGAAGAGTCACACCTCCAAGAATACGCCCATCGAACACATGAAAGCCTTCTACAAGGACTTCGACTCTATGAGCAACGAACGCTTCGACGGCATGATCATCACCGGAGCGCCTGTGGAACAGATGGAGTTTGAAGAGGTGTCCTATTGGGACGAGGTGTCGTACATCTTCGATTGGGCCCGCACCCACGTCACCTCTACCCTATATATATGTTGGGCTGCGCAGGCGGGACTCTACCGCCACTATGGCATCCCCAAGTATCCGCTGGACTACAAGATGTTCGGCATCTTCGAACATCACCTCATCAATCCGCTGCCGCCCATCTTCCGTGGCTTCGATGATGTGTTCTATGTGCCCCATAGCCGCCACACCGAAGTGCGCCGCGAGGACATCCTCAAGGTGCCGGAACTGGAGCTACTCTCCGAGTCGGACGAGTCGGGAGTCTACATGGTGATGGCTCGTGGCGGAAGGGAGTTCTACATCACCGGCCATTCGGAGTATTCGCCCTACACGCTGGACATCGAGTACAAGCGCGACTTGGGTAAGGGATTGCCCATCGACATGCCTCGCAACTACTACCGCGACAACGATCCCGCCAAAGGACCGTTGGTACGCTGGCGTGCACATGCCAACCTGCTCTTCTCCAACTGGCTCAACTATTACGTTTACCAAGAGACACCGTTTGACATCTCGCAGATACGATGAACCAGACCCACCCCCGCCGTATTGAACTGCTCGCTCCGGCGAAGAACCTGGAGTGTGGCATTGAGGCTGTCAACCACGGGGCGGACGCTGTCTACATCGGAGCGCCCCGGTTCGGTGCACGGGCGGCAGCTGGGAATACTCTCGAGGATATTGCCGCCTTGGTCAGTTATGCCCATCTCTATCGGGTGCGCATCTACGTCACCGTCAACACCATCCTCACCGACGAGGAGTTGCCCGAGGCCGAACGCCTCATCTGGGACCTCTATCGCATAGGGGTGGATGCCCTCATCATACAGGATGTCGGTCTGTTGCGGCTCTCTCTGCCTCCCATTGCTCTGCATGCCAGCACGCAGATGGACAATCGCACCCCCGAGCGGGTGAAGTACTTGGCTGAGCGTGGCTTCCGTCAGGTGGTGCTTGCCCGCGAGCTGTCGGTCGAGGAGATTGCCCGTATACACCGCACGGTGGATGTGCCTCTCGAGGTCTTCATCCACGGGGCGTTGTGCGTCAGCTATAGCGGTCAGTGCTACGTGTCGCAGGCTTGCTTTGGCCGCAGCGCCAACCGGGGCGAGTGTGCCCAGTTCTGCCGCCTGGCCTTCAATATGGTGGATGCCGACGGACGCACCATTGCGGAGGACAAGCATCTGCTCTCGCTCAAGGACATGAACCAGAGCGACAATCTCGAGGCATTGCTCGATGCCGGAGTGTCGTCGTTCAAGATAGAGGGTCGGCTGAAGGATGCCTCATACGTGAAGAACGTCACCGCTTTCTATCGCAAGCGCCTCGATGCCCTCTTCCGTCGTCGCCCAGAGTACGTCCGTGCCTCGTCGGGTACCGTCATCACGACCTTTCAGCCTCAGTTGGACAAAAGTTTCAACCGTGGCTACACCTCATACTTCCTGCATGGCCGTACGACGGACATCTTCTCCTTCGACACCCCCAAATCGCGCGGTGAGGAGATGGGCGCCGTGAAGGCCGTTGGCCCAGGTTGGCTCACGGTAGCCGGACTGAAGCCCTTTCACAATGGCGATGGCGTATGTTTCATCGATGCAGGTGGCCGATTGCAGGGATTTCGGGTCAATAGGGTGGAGGCCAACAAACTCTATCCCCACGAGATGCCTCACATCACACCCAAGACCATGCTCTACCGCAACTTCGACCAGGACTTCGAGAAACAGATAGCCCATAAGTCGGCCGAGCGGAAGATGAGCCTCTCGTTCACCCTACAGGAGCTGCCCTTCGGCTTCTCGCTGGAGGCGCGCGACGAGGATGGCTACAGCTACTGCCACTCTTTTGCCACCGCCAAGGAGCAGGCACGTCAACCCCAGGCAGACAATGTGCGCACCCAGTTGGGTAAACTGGGTAACACCCCCTTCCGCTTGACCGATGTGACGATACATTGGAACAACAAATGGTTCCTCTCTTCCTCCATGTTGGCCGATTGGCGTCGACAGGTGGTGGACGGACTGCTGTGTGTGCGCCGCATCGCCTACCGAACCGAACAGCCTGGCAAGCCCGTGGCACCTACGGTGGTGCCGCCCAAGCGACTCACCTATCTGGCCAATGTGATGAACCGTCAGGCTGAGGCTTACTATCGTGACTTGGGCGTGGAGGAGGTGGACCCCGCATACGAGAAGTGTCCGCCGAAGGATGCCGTACTGATGTTCTGCAAACACTGCCTGCGTTACAGCATGGGGTGGTGTCCCAAACGGCAGGAGGAACGGTCGCCCTACCGTGAACCCTACTTCCTGCAACTGCCTGACGGCCGTCACTTCCGGTTGGAGTTCGACTGTCGTCAATGCCAGATGAAAGTCTATGCCGACGACCGGCAACGATAAATTCAGGGGAGGAGCGTATGAAGCGAAATGTAAAACATAAAATCCGGTGGCTGGTGGTAATGGTGCTGGTGGCGATACTCACCGCCCTGCTGGGGTCGTGCAGTTACCCATCGCCCGACTATTCCCGATGGGACTTGACGCAGGACGAACGCGACTCACTCCGTTTCTTTGCCGAACATCACTATATCACCAACTACAACTTTGTGGTGGAGGACGACTCGTTGGCACTCCGCGCAGACATCACGGGTGATACCTTATATATATACAGGAATGAGGAACTCGTGGTGGCGGACATCGAGGTGAAGTCCACCGAGGCGGGCGACACCGTTTGGGTGAAGGTGGCGCGCGACCAGGAGACCATGGGCTGGATAGCTGAGCACGAACTCCTGCCTTGCGTTACCCCCATCAACCCCATCTCCCTCTGCATCCACCTATTCAGCGACATCCATGTGGTTGTATTCTTGGTGGTGCTGGTTCTCTTCCTCTTCTCGTACTTGATTTATCGCATCCGTCGCCGACACATCCCGTTGAAGGAGTACCACTTCACCAGTGCCTACTCCGTTATACTTTGTATGTTGGTCTCTTGCTCCGCCGCACTCTATGCCAGCATGCAGTTGTTCATTCCAGAGACGTGGTGTCACTTCTACTACAACCCCTCGCTCAATCCCTTGGTGTTGCCTGCCGTGTTGGCCTGCTTCATCGCTTCCGTGTGGACCATAGCGCTGGTCTTCATCGCTGCGGTGGACGAGCTCTACCATAAGACCTCGATACCTGATCTGCTCTTCCGTTTGGTCGGCCTGTGCGCTTTCTGCCTCTTCCTCTATCTCTTCTTCACCCTCACCATCTCCGTTTATGTGGGCTACCCCTGTCTGGTGCTATTCCTCTACTTTGCCCTCCGCTACCTCCATCGCATGGGCAACCGCTACATCTGTGGTAACTGTGGGCGCGAAATACCCTCCAAAGGCACTTGTCCCTACTGTGGCGCCATCAACCAATAGGACAATATAATCATGGCTAAGTGACCCATCGGAAGATGATGTCATATCCTGATTTAGCTTGTCTGATTTCCGGTTATACAACTGAGTCGCTTGTCAACTTTTGCGAGCTCGCACTAAACGGCTTGTCAGTGTTGTCCGAAATACCACTTTCCGCTTGTTGTACCGGAAAGGTGGCACGCTGGCGTACTTCGCGCAACGTGGCAATCTCTTCTGTCCGGTAGAAAAATCTCATAGCTAGCTCTGCTTATATTTGCAGTTGCGAAACGGCCGTTTCGGAAACAGCGGTTTCGTAACTGCAAGTATAAGGCTTTTATTCTGTCGGAGGTACGACTTCCGCTAGAAAGTTTTCCGCATCGGTATCAGCTTGACGCTGCTGTTGAGTCCGGAAGGCATCGGTGCCCAGTCGCCGTACTTGGTCTTCTTGTATTGCAGGTCCACCACGTTAATCTCCTTGAATATGCGCCAGTTGATGCCCTGGCGGTCATACGAGGCGATGCGGTTAGCTGCTAGGTTGGTCACCTCCACTTCGATGGTGTTGCGGCCTGGCTGCAGTAACTTGCCGACGAGGATGCGGTAGGGTACAGCCCACAGGGTGCCTGCCTCTTTGCCGTTCACTTTCACACGGGCGCTCTCTCGTACATCGCCCAGGTCGAGCATCCAGTCGTCAGCCTCCATCTGCGGCAGGTCGAACGTCAAGGTGTAGACTCCCGTTCCCATGTTGACGCGGGCGGTGCTGTCAGACAAGTTGGTCCACGACTGTGGCGTGTCGATGTCGAACGTTCCCTTTATCTCGGGTGCGCTCTCGGCAAAGTGCAGCTTCCATCCGTGGTCCAGCGAGAGGCTGACAGGTGCCTCGCCGAGGTAAGTCCACTTCTTGCTGAAGGTCTGCGGTTGCTGGTAAGTCTGCAAGATGACCGACTCGCCCGACTTCAGCTGCATGTATACTTGTGTTTGGCCGTCTTGCTGACGGATGGCGGCACGGCCGCAGTCGCCGTTCATCGGGTTGAAGAGGGTGGCCTCTTTTGCCTCGACGCCCAGTGTCATCCAACCCTCCACATCTCTGCCTTGCAGGTTGGCGATGAAGTAGTGGTGTCCGCCCTCGTTGCTGCGGCGGATCACGTGCATGCCCTCGTCGGTGCGCATCGCCTCGGGCGTGATGCCGCAGAGTTTCAGTGTCTGGGCATAGTCAGCACCAGTGATGATGCGGCCCTTGCCGTAGGCGTGGACAATAGAGCTATCCTCATCCTGGCGGCTCGGCAGTTTGCTGAGCAGGGTCTGCAGCGAGGCGAGACGCTTCTCTGCATTGGCATAGCCGGGCACATCGTCGGGGTATTGGTTGAGGAATACCACCGTGGCACCTTGTTGGGCAAGTTGCATCAGCTTCTTCAGCACATCCAGTGGCATACGCTTCGCACCGGGTACCACCAAGGCCTTGTAGGCAGTGTTGCCGGCGGTGACGAGCTGTCCGTCCTTGCAGCGTGTGCTGCGGATGAACTTGTCGGAGATATAGTCCACATCGTAGCCGCACTCCAGTATCTTGTCCACCGTGCGGATGAATTCTGGGGCGAACTTGCCCATGTTGTGGATGCTGAATTCGATGACTCGTTTGCTGTGTGAGCCGTCGCGGTCGTACCAGATGTCATAGAGAGGCAAGTAGACCAGGAAGTCGTTGTCCGGCTTGCCCATCTGCAAGAACGACTGGCAACGGGTGATGTAGCTGAAGAATGCCGGTGCATCGTGCCAGATGGAGTTGTTTGGCGACATGTTGATGGAGGCGTAGAACTGCCAGCCTGGCCACTTTGCCTCTTGCGGCGAGTAGGGTGTGCCGTGGAAGAAGGCGTGGTTTACGCCAGCGGTGAACATCAGGTCCATGTCCGGCTTGCACTGCGACAGCGAGGTGCGGAAGTGCTCGGTGAGCCAGGTGAACGTCTCCGACGAGGTGAGTTGCTTGCCGGCGATGTGTGCTGCCGACGAGGCGTACTTCAGCATGGAGATGTCCGAGTCGTTTTTCCGTGTGTAGGAGTCGCGGCGTAGTCCCTTGATGCCGAATTCCGAGAGACCGAAGCCCTCGCACTCGGGCACATCCACGATGGCGTAGGTGTCTATCAGGTTGGCAGGCGATCCGTGTGCCTGGTTGCGTGTGGTGCTGCCGTGGTGGTTGGCCCAAGCTGTCCACTGCGAGGTGAAATTTTCGTTCAGCAACTCGGAGATTGTCTCTCGGTAGTCCGATAGGATGCGTCGGCTGGCATCCGTGCGATCCTCGCTCAGCAGTTCGGGGAAGTAATCTTCCAACTTATAGCCACGTCGTTTGGCGAACTCCTGCAGTAAGGATGGTGTCCAGTCTGCTCCGTGCACCTCATACGAGTCGTTGAAGAACGTGTGGGGGTAGGGGGTGAATGTGCGTCTGAATGCCTCGTCGAACTTCTGCAGGTAGAGTTTCACCGCCTCTTTGGAGAAGTGGTCGATGACCCATCCCTCGCCACCGGGTGCTGCGCGCTTCACCTTTTGCAAGGTCTTGCCGTTGTAGAGTGCGATGATGTCCCATTTGCCTACCGGTGCTTTCCAACGAAGTGTGTCATTCTTCACCTTTCGGGTGAGGTCGATGCACCGTTTTCCTTGATAGGCCATCACCTTCACCAACTTTGCCACATCGCGTTGCGCCTTCTCGCTGATGGCGATGTCCATCACTACATCACCTTCCTGGACTTGGTAACGCTGGAACAGTGCCTTCCCTGCCGCATGGTCGATGGTCACCTCCGGTCCGCCGAAGGGCCATCCCGTGCCGTTGTTCATGTCTATCAGTACGTCCTTCTCCTTGCCCACCTGCTGGGCGCATTGCAGCATCTCCATCCATTTGTCGGAGAGATAGGAAATTTCGTTTGCATCGTTGCCTTGCACACCATAGATGGGGGTAATCTCTACGCTACCCATGCCGGCCCGTGCAAATTCGCTGATGCTATAGTTCAAGTTCTTGGCGTCGACAGCACTGCCGAGCCACCACCATCGGGTGCCTGGACGCGCTTCTGTCTTCGGCGTGGGCCACGTCTGACCCATTGTGGTCAGCGCCATACAGGTGAACGCTGACAATAGGAAGATTTTCTTCATGTGTATTGTACTCTTAAAAATAGGTATTTGGTAATTAGTTTTTTCTGCAATATAGGGCTCGCAAGATACGACTTTCGAGCCTTACGGCACGTAAAAGTACATCATTTGCGAAAAAAAATAAAGCAACTATGAAATATTTTCCATTTTTCTTTTTCATATCAAATAAATAACGTACTTTTGCATTGTTCAAACCAAGGGATTTGTTTCTATTCATCGTATGACGAATCGGCAATGTTGAGCAGCGGCTCGCTTTGTCCGTGGACAGGTTCCGAGGAATGGCGTTACTTCAATAATATGTTTCGTAGCTAATAGTTGTGTGTTAGCTAAGTTTGTATTAGTATATTAGAGTTAAAGGGTGTAAAGGGGAGTCCGTGAGGTTTCCCCTTTATCGCGTTTATACGTTAGGTCTACTTCAATATTTCCTCTTGATTTTCCCCTGATAATGACTTTAATCGTCGCGTCCTGATAGGTGCGTGCGATGGATGTTCCACATGTATTCAACTATTTGCGGAACAGGTGTCGCTCTGCGTCTAAAAGAAGGACTCGCCTAGTGTGGCCGATGGGGCCGTAGGCGAGTCCGGATATTGTTGCGGTGACGTCATGGGCGGACGTTCATGTTATGCCTTCTTCTTGAAGCAGAACTTTGCGCTGAGGAATCCTACGAAGAAGATCAGCATCGTGCCGAACACGATGGCGAGGTATTCGTGGATGACGGGGAGGTGCCACCCGAAGGTGTCGTTCATGTACGACGTCATGGAAATCCAACAGATGAGCAACACACCGCAGACGGTGCTGATGATGGCATCAATGTTGCGTGCCTTCTTGGAGATGTAGCCCAGGAGGAACAGTCCCAACATGCCGCCGCTGAAGATGGACGAGAGTTTCCACCATGCGTCCAGAATGCTGTCTACATTGAGCAGCGCCAGGGCGATGATGATGCCCAGTATGCCGATGACCACGTTCGAGGTCTTCAGCACGTAGAGCTTCTCGCGGTCCGAAGCGTTCTTGCGGAAACGTTGGTAATAGTCCGTCAGCACAATGGTGGACGAGCTGGTGACGCTGGTGGCTACCGTGCTCATGCCGGCGGCGAAGATACTGGCGATGAGCAGTCCTGTCATGCCCACGGGTAGCTTGTCCACGATGAAGAAGGGGAAGACGTAGTCCGCCTTGATGCCCTCCGCCGGCAGCTGGCCGGGATAGACCTGGTAATAGGCATACAGTGCCGTGCCGATGAGGAAGAAGACGGCCGAGACGGGGATGAACAGGTAGCCGCCGAAGAGGGCGGAGAACTTGGCCTGCTTCATGCTCTTGGCTGTATGGTAGCGCTGCACGTAGTTCTGGTCGATGCCATAGTTCTGCAGGTTGATGAAGATGCCGTAGATGAGGCACACCCAGAAGGTGGAGGTGCTCAGGTCGCAACTCAGGTCGCCCAGGTAGAACTTGTTGTCTGCAGCGGCTATTTCGAACACCTGCTTCGGACCCTCGGGCATAGAGAAGAGGATGATGATGAGGCAGGCCAACGCACCTCCGATGAGGATGATGCCCTGGATGGCCTCCGTCCAGATGACTCCCTTCAGTCCGCCCAGCATGGAGTAGACGATGATGGCGATGCTGGTGAAGACAATCACCATCTGTATGTTCCACCCCATGAGGATGTTCATCGGCAGAGCCAACAGGAACAGGATGCTGCCCATGCGCGCTATCTGTGTGAGCAGGTAACAGGCCGAGGCGTAGAGTCGTGCCCACGTGCCGAAGCGATGCTCTAGGAAACTATATGTCGACACACTGTTCTGGCTCCGGTAGAAAGGCACGAAATACTTGGCCGCGAAATAGGAGGCCACGGGAATGGAGAGGCTGAAGACGAAGGGGTTCCAGTCTCCTGCAAACGATTTTCCCGGATAGCCCAAGTAGCTGATGCTGCTCACGTAGGTGGCGAAGATGGACATGCCCACAACCCACCCCGGCAGACTGCGGCCTGCCGATGTGAAATCGTCCGACGAGGTCTTCTTCTTGAAGAACGAACAGCCGAACAGTACGATTCCTCCTGTGAACACCAGGAAGACAATGAGGTCTATGATATGCATGCAGTATGTGTGTTTTAAGGTATTGGTCGAAAATGGTTAAGACATAATTACTGCAAGCTTAGAACATCAACTTGCCGTTCTTGATAGGCAAGGCTGCCAAGGCTTGGCGCACCTTGTCGCGCTCCGGCTCGTTGAACTTGTTGAAGGGCGCTGCCACAAAGTCGTCATCGATGATGCCCAGCAACGAGAGGGCGCACTTCAGACCTTTCAGGTAACTCGAGCCGTGCTGTCCTACCGTGTAGACGCTGACGCTGATCTGCATGATGAACTGCTGCAGACGCTTTACCTCGGCCAGGTTGCCTGCCTTGGCTGCGTTGTACATGCTCACGTAGAGCTCGGGGAACATGTTGGCTCCGCCGTTGATGCCTCCGTGGGCACCCAGCAACACACACTCGCCTGTCACCTCCTCGGGACCCACCAGCATGGCGAAGTCCGGGCGCTCTTTCATGGCATACATCACCGACTGGAAGTAGACCGTGTTGGCCGAACTGTCCTTGAAACCTACCACCTGTTCGTTGGCAGCGATGCGGTGTATCGTAGCCGGGGCGAAGTTCACCTTCGTGTGCGACGGCATGTTATAGAGAAACACCGGCAGGGGAAGCTGCGGCACCAAGGTCTCGTAGAACTCCGCCAGCTCGGGCTGACCCGTGGCGAAGTAGTAGGGCGGAGCCGACACCACTCCCGACGCTCCGCAGTCGGCAGCCAGTTGCGCCAGCTTGATGCTCTCCACGATGGAGGTGTCGGTGATGCAGACCAGTACGGGCAAGCGGTTGTTGTTGATGCGGCAGGTCTCGCGTATCATCTGTTGGCGCAGGCGGTAGCTGAGGCTCTGCTCCTCGCCTGTAGTGCCGAGGATGAACAGCCCATGTACGGCACCGGCGATAAGGTACTCGATGAGGCGTTCCAGACTCTCGATATCTAATGTGTCGTTACCTTTCAAGGGGGTTACTAAAGGAGGAATGATTCCACTGAGTGGGCTTTGAAATGTTTTATTCATGTCTTGTATTAAATGAAGGTTAATATTCAAATGATTCGGACGCAAAGCTAGCAAAATATTCTATAATGCGTGCATGATAAAGGTTTTTTTTACCATTCTTTTGGGTGAGTCTGCATTATTCCATAAATTTGGAGCCTCAAAACTCAAAACTGATATACGATATGATAAAGAATCATTCATTGACATTGTTCTTGGGAGTGGGCGCACTGTTGCTGACCGCTTGTCAGGATGCTCCTGCCCGCCTCTCACGAGAGCTGCTCACACGCGACCAGGTAGGCGCGCTGGTGATGCCCGACTCCATAGCTCCGGTGACGGCGCCGTTCCAGATGCCCGCCTTCAAACGTCCTGTCTTCAACGACCTCACCCTCTCCATCGCGGCGAAGGGGGCCCAGCAAGGCGCGCTGGCGACCCCCGCCATACAGCGGGCCATCAACGAGGTGAACGCCCAGGGCGGCGGCACCGTGGTGGTGCCTGCCGGTGTGTGGAAGACAGGCCGCATAGAGCTGAAGAGCAACGTCAACCTCCACTTGGAAGAGGGCGCCGAGCTTCACTTCAGTGGCGATGTCAAGGACTATCAGCCTGCCGTGTTCACCCGCAACGAGGGCGTGGAACTCTACTCGCTGGGCGCCCTCATCTATGCCAACGGTCAGGAGCACATCGCCCTAACGGGCAAAGGCAAGCTGGTGGGACCGGACCGCGACTGCGAAATACAGAAACGCCAAATGACAGGCGGTGTGGTGGAAGAGTATATCGATATGGACTCCCCTGTGGAGAAACGAGTCTACGATGGTAGGAATGGTACCCCCGTGTTCCTTCCCATGTTCGTTTCGCCCACCAACTGCAAGGATGTGCTGGTGGAGGGCGTCACGCTGGAGAACACCCCCTTCTGGAACGTGGTGCCTGTCTACTGCGACGGCGTCATCATCCGTGGCATCACGGTGCACTCTGTCGGCATACCCCGTGGTGATGGCATCGACATAGAATCCTCCCGCAACGTGCTCATAGAATACTCTACGCTGAGCTGTGGTGACGACTGCTTCACCATGAAATCCGGCCGTTGCGAGGATGGCCTGCGGGTGAACAAACCCTCGGAGAACATCGTGGTGCGCTACTGCCTGGCAGAGAAAGGCCATGGGGGCATTACCTGTGGCAGCGAGACTGCCGGTTTCATCAGAAACCTCTACGTGCACGACTGTGTGTTCGACGGAACGGGCACGGGTCTGCGCTTCAAGACACGCCGTAACCGTGGCGGTGGCGGCGACAACCTCATCTACGAACGCATCCGCATGCGACTCACCGGTGGCGCTTTCGTGTGGGACATGCTGGGTAGCAAGAACTACGTGGGCGAGCTGGCCGTGCGCCATCCTGCCCTCGACATCACTCCCCTCACGCCGGTCTACCGTAACATCGTGGCACGCAACATCCTCGTCGAGGAGTGTCCGCAACTCATCAAAGCTGTCGGCATCCCCGAGACCCCCATCAATGGTGTGCTGATAGAGGACCTCGAAGCCAATTGCCAGAATCTGATAAAGATGCAGGACATCCAGAACGTGTTGGTGCGAAACGCCCATATCTACAGTGCCGACTCGCTGATCACGCTGGACGATGCCCGGAAGGTCACGTTCCACCGCGTCTCTTTCGAGGTGCCTGGCGGCGAACTGGCCACCGACGTGAAGGGTACGCTCAGCGACACTCCCATATTCGACACGTGCACCTACACTGCGGCGAAAACACAGAAAGTGGACACCGACGCAGAGCAAACGAAATGAGTCTGTCGGTGGCGATGCTCCCCCGGCTGGAAGTGTCGCCGCCGATACCCATATATATAATAAGGAGTAGAAGATGACGGAACTCGATCACAAGAGATACTTTGTCTACCTGGCGTACGACGGAACGGCTTACCATGGATGGCAGATTCAGCCTAATGGGGTGAGTGTGCAGGAGGTGCTGATGCACTCCCTCTCCACCTGTCTGCGACGGGAGATTGCCGTGGTGGGCGCCGGACGTACCGACACGGGTGTGCACGCCAAACTGATGGTGGCGCATTTCGATTACGAAGGACCGTTGGACATGCAGTGCCTGACCGACAGGTTGAACCGCCTGCTGCCACGCGATATCTCCATCTACAAGATTGTGGAGGTGAAGCCCGATGCCCATGCACGGTTCTGTGCCACCTCGCGCACCTATAAGTATTACATCACCACAGCGAAGAATCCGTTTCGCCGCAACTATACCTATCGGCTGTTCAGTCCGTTGGACATCGACAAGATGAACGAGGCTGCCCAGCTGTTGTTCCGCTACACCGATTTCACCAGCTTCAGCAAGCTGCATACCGACGTGAAGACCAACAATTGCCGTATCATGCGTGCCGAGTGGACTCCTTGCGGTGCCGACGAGTGGGTGTTCACCATCCAAGCCGACCGCTTCCTGCGTAACATGGTGCGTGCCATCGTGGGCACTCTCATTGATGTAGGCCGTGGCAAGCTCACGCTCGAGGGTTTCTGCCGGGTGATAGAGCAGAAGGACCGCTGCCAAGCCAGCACCTCCATGCCTGGCAATGCTCTGTTCCTGGTAGACATCACCTATCCCGCCGATTTGTTTGTGTAGGTTTTTTTTCGGCAGCAAAGCTAATCATATTTGGATAAAAAAACGAGCGGACCCTTCTGTCGATGAAGAGCCGGCTCGTTAGGGTGGAGCTGGAGGGAGTCGAACCCTCGTCCAAACGAGGAAGCCATACGCTTTCTACATGCTTATCTTCGCTTTGGTTTTCGAGCGTAGGCAAGACCAAAGCTACCAACCTGCGCCTTAGCCTCTAAAATTTCATGAAGGTCGCGAGGCGAGACCTCCATTATTCCCGATTTTGCTGCGCCGCTGGGTCAAACGCTTCGGAACAAGAGCTTTTGAGCGACGTCTCGTTTCCACCACTGTGGCAGAAATAAAGCTTAATCTACTGTACTTCGATTAAGCAGCGAGAGCATAGTTTTCGTTGCCAGATAACTTTTTGATAACTGAGATTATAGTGGCAATCACCGACCCACTGCATGCTTACGTACCTCTTCTACCCGCTGTCAAATCCAGTCAACCCCTTGATGGTTTGTATCCGTGTGAGATACTTAGGACTCGCAAAGATAGAGCATTCTCTGTGAACGCACCAAACTTTTTCCTCTGAATTTTGCAATTAAGAGCGAAATTTCCTACAAATGACTGCCATCGGGGGGCTACTCCAGATCGACTACCGTGATGCCTGCACCGCCAAACTGCACGTGCTCGTCCTGAAAGTGGGCCACGCCGGGGACGGTGCTCAGGTAGTCGCGTATCAGGGTGCGGAGGATGCCTGTGCCCGTGCCGTGAAGTATGCGCACCCGACTGACACCTAGCAGGATGGCATCGTCGATGAAGTAGGTGACGGCTTGCCGGGCTTCGTCGCCACGCATCCCGCGCACGTCGATGTCCTGTTTGAAGTTCAACTTCTTCTCGTACACATTGTCCTGCGTCTGTTTGCTGACGAACGAGGCGGCCTGTTGTGTCCTCGATGGAGCGGGGGCTTGCGCGTGTTCCAGGCGGTCCAGCTGGGTGCTGGTCTTCATCATGCCGAAGGTGACGGATGCGTTCTTCCCGTGGATGTCCGTCACCACGCCCACGGCGGTCTGGCCTTTGATGCGGACCGTGTCGCCTACGCCGATGGGTTGTGCCTTGGGGGCCGCTGCCTGCTGTGCGTCAGCTCCTCCTTTGTTCTTCTCCTTCTTGCGGTTCTGCTTCTCGCGCAGCTGCTCCATCTTGCGGGCGATCTTCGCCTCCATCTCTTTCTGGTCCGCCTCGCTGACGCAGGCTTTGAACTGCTCCAACTCTTGGCGTGCGGTGCGCGTCTTCTCCTTCTCGGCCTGTGCCTCCTTGATGGTGCGTATGGTGTTCTCGATGCGTGCGTTTGACTCCTGCAACAGGTGCTCGGCCTCCTCCTTCGCGTTGCGGAGTATCTCTTTGCGGCTCTTCTGCAGCGCCTCTATCTCTGCCTCATATTTAGCTATGGTCTCCTCCATCTGCTTCTCCCGCTTGCGGATGTTCTGGCGCTTCGTCTCCCAGTAGCGCTTGTCGCGCACGATGTCCTGCAGATACTTGTCGGCGTTGATGTAGTCGGCGCCAACGATTTCCGTGGCGTCGGCTATGACCTCTTCGGGGATGCCTATCTTGCGGGCAATCTCCACGGCGAACGAGCTGCCCGGGTTGCCTATCTGTAGTTGAAACAGAGCCTGCATCAGGTGGCGGTCATAGAGCATGGCTCCGTTGACCACGCCCTCGTGGTCCTCTGCAAAGTGCTTCAGGTTCTGGTAGTGTGTGGTGATGACTCCGAAAGTCTGTTTGGCATGCAGCCGCCGGAGCACCGCCTCTGCCATGGCTCCTCCCATCTGCGGCTCTGTGCCGCTGCCGAACTCGTCGATGAGGATGAGGCTATGCTCGTTGCTGCATTTCATCATGTTCTTCATGTTGAGCAGGTGCGACGAGTAGGTGCTCAAGTCGTCCTCTATGCTTTGCTGGTCGCCGATGTCGATGAAGATGCTTTGGAAGATGCCCGTGTGACTCTGCTCGTGCATCGGCACCAGCATTCCGCACTGGAGCATGTACTGCAGCAGTCCCACCGTCTTCAGGCAGACCGATTTGCCGCCGGCGTTGGGGCCCGAGATGATGAGCACGCGTTGGTGGGCGTTCAGCTCGATGTCCAGGGGGACCACCTTCTTGTTGTGTTTTGCCAGCGAGAGGAACAGCAGCGGGTGCACCGCCTCGCGCCAGTCGATGATTTCCGTGTGCGTCAGGTTGGGCTTCACCGCCTTTATCTGCAAGGTGAAGTTTGCCTTGGCTCGGATGAAGTCTATCTCAGCCAGGAATTCGTAGGATTGCAGTATCTCCGGAACCAACGGCCTCACTTGGTTGGAGAACTCCGTGAGGATGCGTATGATTTCACGGCGCTCGTCGCTCTCCAACTCGCGGATGCGGTTGTTTGCTTCCACCACTTCCGTAGGCTCGATGAACACCGTTTTCCCCGAGGTTGACTCGTCGTGTACGATGCCTTTTATCTTCCGCTTCAGTCCGGGAGCCACGGGAATCACCAGGCGTCCGTCGCGCATGGCGGGAGCTACGTCCTTGTCCACGATGCCCTCTGCCTGTGCGCTGCGTAGAATGGAGTTCAGGCTGCGCGAGATGCCCGATGTGGTGGTGGCTATCTCCCGTCGGATACGGAGCAGCTCGGGGGACGCGTTGTCCTTTATCTTTCCGAACTTGTCGAGGATGTCGTGGATGCGGCGTGTGAGTTGCGGGAAGACGGTGATGTCTCCGGCCAGCGCTGCCAGTGCGGGGTAGGGTGTAGGCTCTTCCTCGCTGGGCTGCAGAAACGACACGATGCCCTGTATGGTCTCCAGCGAGCGGCAAAGGTCGAACAGCTCCTGCTCATCGAGGTACATGCCTTCGATGCGGATGCGCTTCAGCGAGGGTCGCACGTCGAAGAAGTATTGTGCGGGGAAGTTGTCCTCCTCCTGGATGATGCTGACAAACTCCGTCACTTCGTTGAGCCGTCGGTCCACCTCGTTATATTGGGCCGAGAACTGCATCTGGTCCACCCGTTCGATGCCGAGGTTGCTGATGCAGGCGCCTTTCAGCAGCGAGCGGATGTGGCCGAATTCTATCTTTTGTTCGAAACTGTCTGGGTATATCATACTGATATTTGCAATTTTTATGATTCCCGTCGTGGAGGCGTCGGTTGAGGGTGTCGGCGGCAGTTTGCCTGTCCGGACATCGTTCAACCTCAGTCACTTGGCAGAAGGTTGTTGCCTTGTGCACTCCTCTCCACAGGACGGCTGATTTCTTCCGCAAAAGTAGTATTCCGAAAGATTACTGCAAAAAAAGTCCCGATAAATTTGCAGTATTAAAATAAAGCCGTACCTTTGCACCGCTTTTGAGGGCAAAAGCTTCTTACTGGCAATTGGAGAGATGGCAGAGTGGTCGATTGCGGCGGTCTTGAAAACCGTTGAAGGTAACACTTCCCGGGGTTCGAATCCCTGTCTCTCCGCTTTGAACAAAAACTCAACAATGTAACCTGTTGATTTTCAGCAGGTTATTTTTGTTTTAGGACTTTCCCCGCCGTCCGGCTTCGGACGATTTTCGGACGGTTTTAGACCCAATGTAGGACGCGCATCTTTTGGACACTGAAAAAATGTGGTTCTTCCGTTAAATGCATAGATGCTTGTCGTACAGGATGCAGCATGCCATCCGTGAAAAACAATAAGCCAACAATGTGTGTATAAATCATTATGGACCTATGGTTTGTGCGAAGACAGCCGGCAACCCCCAACGGAGGCGACATAATATAGCACAACCTGTATACAATGCTGCTCACATCGCCTTCTTTACCCTAACCTCCGCATTTAACGGAAAAGTCCTTTTACATCCAGGCATATTGATTGTTTGCGTAAAAAGCCCCGGAGAAATGGCCTACACGCCATTACACTCGGGCCTCAAGACCTTAACACTTGGGTCCCAAGGGTCAAAGGACTCGAGTGTTAAGGCTGAAGCACTCAAGTACAAAAGGCTGAAGGACCCAAGTACAAAAGGATATTCATGTCTGCTTCATGTTTCATAAGTTCTTTGGGTGGTGACAAAGGGGCTCTATATTTTCTTGGACAATAACTTTGTCCTCAGAAATTTGATGTGCCCTATTTATTTATACTCGCAATCATCTTATTAAGAAATCCCATGGCATCCACTCCCCATTCCTCCATAGGCTTGTCAACATAACAGATGTGCGGGCTACCGGATTTATCAATTGGCTGTTTGGAGCAATATTCCTTGTGTTGCTTCGGTGTTAAACCTGAAACAACATCTAAATCTTACCATCTAAATTCATCTCTTTCAATCAAATTATATTTAGCACAAAAATCCTCAACAGACATATCTACATATGGGTATTCTATGTCAGCATCAGACTCTTTAAGTAATAGGTCTTCTTGTATCATTTTTTTCCTTTCTTCAGAAGATTTACAATTATCATATCTTTTAAAAACTTCCCAATCTTCCTTTGTCCAAAGTTCTTTAATATCTGCCATATCAATTATGCTTTATACATTTAGAAACACTTCCTAACATACCCCAATCTTTAAGATTCTTCAATCACTTGTAATTTCCTAATTCATCACACTCTTCATCAATTATTTTGTGCCCAAGTTCTCTTAATTCTTCGATAGACATTACTCCATTTGGGCACAAATATTGTGTTTGTTCTTCTGCACTCCACTCCTTCATTTCATTAACCTTAAATCCGCAGCACATT
>CAVINS010000012.1:0-55381 GCA_963643925.1 Bacteroidaceae bacterium | reverse complement strand
CATCGTTCTCCGTCTCTTAGCGAGAGACGGAGACGATTCGAAACAAGTTGGAATTCAATAATATATCTCATCATAGAGGGACATTAGCTAAACAAACGAGTTGTTTTCTTTCGCTAAATCATCAGATTTTCGTAAAAATATTCTTTTGTTTCGCTTATTTATGCTAATATTGCAACATATTCTCCGTCTCTCGCTAAGAGATGGAGATGATTTGCTAAACATTTCCCTTGTCCCTAGTAGTCTGCAAAGCGTTTTGAGTTCCATTGTACTCCCAAACATGGAAGTTGGCTTGACATAGCAGAGATTGAGCTGTCTTCTTTGCCCAAGCAATGTCTTGGAAAACGCAGAATAGACAATCTTCAAGACCTCAATTCCGAGTTGGAGAAATGGCATTCTGATAGAAATCAGAAGCAGAAAGGAGTGGACTGGCAATTTACATCTGAAGAAGCGAGAATAAAGCACTTGTACCCATTACTCAACTTTTAGACTTTACAGACTACTAGGGAAAGGTCCTTGAATGCCTTGTTCGTGAAATAAATTCCTTCAATGGAGTGATGTTCTCAGATTTAATGTTTAACTTTGCCATATGTCAGATATTCTTTATTTGAGTTTTTGCACCACTAAGATAGGTGAATTTCCTGACATGGGCAAGCATTAGGCAATATATTATTGCTCAATGACTTGCTGACTTTTTTATTTATTTATCTGCTGATTTAAGGCTCTATCAGAACAAAAAACATGAAGAATATGTCGTACGAACAAATGGCAAAACTGGAGTAAGACCATCAACGAGTTTCTTTCCATTCTAACGGAGTAACAATTCCATTGTAGACTTTAAGGATAAACAAAATCACCGCCGGACATTGCAGATGCAGATGCTCGGCGGCGATTTGTTCCATAAGCCCTGCAGCCGAAGGGGGGCTGCGGACTCAGAGGGAGAGATGCTTTATGCGGTCATTTGGTTCAGCTTCTTCAGCAGAGCGAACATCACAATAGCACTGACAAGGCAGAGGGCGATGAGGATGCCCCAGTTGTACATCAAGGGGATCTTGTTCCACAACATCGATGGGATGGAGCTCAGGTAGTTACCAATGGCGGTAGCCACAAACCATCCACCCATCATCAGGCCTTTGTACTTGGGAGGAGCAACCTTGGAAACAAACGAGATGCCCATCGGCGAGAGGAGCAGCTCGGCCAATGTCAGCGTGAAGTAAGTGGAAATCAACCAGTTCGGCGAGAGGATGCTCTGTGTGCCGTCGCCCAGGTCCATCGGAGAAATAAGTCCCGTGGAGGCCAGTGTGATGACACCGAAACCGAGAGCGGCAACCAACATTCCCCAAGCGATGCGGGCAGGGGCACTCACCTCCTTGCCCTTGTTGGCAAGTGCACCGAAGAACAGCATGCTGAACGGTGTCAGCGCTACCACAAAGAAGGGGTTGAACTGCTGGAAGTCAGAAGGCTGAGCCATGGTGGGGTTCTCCATCGTCACAAAGCAAGCGATGGCGCCAAACCATGCCAGCAGCGTGACGAAGCCACAGACAATGCGGTTCTTCTGCGACTTCGACTGGAAAGCGCCGAAAGCGAAGTACACCGAGAGGGCGATGAGGGCCAAGCTCCAGATGTTGAACCACACACGCATGCCGCCATCCACGGTAAGGTTGGTATATTTCTTGGCGAAGAAGGTCAGAGCGGAACCGTTCTGATGGAACGCCATCCAGAAGAAGATTACCACGGCGAAGACAAGCAATAGGGCGACGATGCGGTCCTTCTCCTGCTTCGGTGTGAGAGTCTCCACGTGAGAGTCAGCCTGCTGCGAAGCCTGCTTTGCGGTGACATCGGCATGCTTGAACCAGCTGCGGCAAGCGAAATAGATGACGGCGGAGATAATGAGCGACACGCAAGCCACGCCGAAGCTCAGACCGTAGGCGCCGTAGAGGGCCTGCAGGTAAGCAGGGTCGGTGTTGCCGGCATCGTAGACGAATCCATACTGGCCCAGATAGGCGTTGGTGATCCACTTGGCCATGGATGGTGCGAACATGGCACCGATGTTGATGGCCATATAGAAGAGGCTGAAAGCGGAATCGCGGCGGGCAGAGTACTTGGGGTCGTCGTAGAGGTTGCCCACGAGCACCTGCAGGTTACCCTTGAAAAGTCCTGTTCCCAAAGAGACGCAAGCCAAGGCCGCAAACATGGCAATCTGTCCGCTCATGTCGGCAGGGGTAGGTATGGCAAGTCCCAAGTATCCGAGGAACATGGTGGCAAGACCGATGGTCACACACTTGCCGTAACCGATGCGGTCGGCCAGCATGCCTCCGAGAAGCGGGGCGAAATAGACTACTGCGAGGAAGATGGCATACACTTGTCCGGCCTGAGACTCGGCCCAGCCGAACTTAGCCTGCATGAAAAGAGTAAAGATGGCGAGCATGGTGTAGTAACCAAACCGTTCGCCTGTGTTGGCTAGCGCCAATGCGTATAAGCCTTTCGGCTGTCCTTCAAACATAACTAAAGATTTAGGTATTAAAAAATTATTTGTCTGCAAATATACGGTTATTCGTATGCAATGCAAAATAAGCCACTCTCTTTTTGAGTCAGCAGTCCGCGGCTCAGTCGCATAGGCAACAGATTTCGGCGCCCGACTCGCGTGCCAAGTCCTGCGGGGCTATCTTTATCTGCAGTCCGCGCATGCCGGCACTGACGTAGATGTAGGGGAATGCCTGACACGACTCGTGGATGTAGGTGGGGAAGTGTTTCTTCATGCCTATGGGCGAGCAGCCGCCACGGATGTAGCCAGTGGTGGGCAGCAGCTCCTTCAGGGGCAGGAGCTCACACTTCTTGTTGCCTGAGACCTTGGCGGCCAGCTTCAGGTCAATCTCCTTCTCTCCGGGGATGACGCAGACGAAGTGTCCGCTCTTGTCGCCATGGAGCACGATGGTCTTGAAGACTTGGTCGATGTTCTCGCCCAGACTCTGTGCCACATGTCCGGCGCTGAGGTCGTTCTCGTCCACCTCGTAGGGAATCAGTTCGTACGCCACTCCGGCCCTGTCGAGCAGGCGTGCGGCATTGGTTTTCTTAATGTTCTCTTTCATATTCTTCTCTCCAGTTTTTATAGGGGTTCTTGGCAAGCTGCGCATTGTAGAAGCGTGGGTCGCCTGTCACCTCCTCGCCCAGCCATGCGGGACGTTCGTAGGTGGCGTCCTCATCGGGCAGCTCTATCTCCGCCATGGTGAGCCCCAAGTTGTCGCCGTAGAACTCGTCCACCTCGAAGGTGTACGCTCCAGCAGGGATGAGGTAACGTGTCTTGTCTATCACGCCGGGCTCACAGAGCCGCAGCAGCTCGCGGGCTTCGTCGGCAGGGATTTCCTTCTCCCACTCGTAGCGGGAGGTGCCGCTGTCGTTGCCTTGGCCCTTGACCGTCAGCCATCCCCTGCCCTCTTTCATCCGTATGCGCACGGTGCGCTCGGGGGCAGAGTTCAAGTAGCCCTGCGTGATGCGCAACTGCCCCACAGCATATTGCTTGTAGGGTGCCTTCACCATAAATTTCCGTTCTATCTCTATCGCCATATACCTTATATATAGTAGGTCATTGCTGACTCAGTTCTTCTTTGATGAATTGTGGGGTGTAGCCCTTTCCACACTGGACCACCTCCTCGGGTGTGCCGCAGGCCAACAGGGTGCCGCCGCCTTTGCCGCCTTCGGGGCCCATGTCGACGATGTAGTCCGCCATCTTTATCACGTCGAGGTTGTGCTCGATGACGATGACGGTGTTGCCCTTGTCCACCAATCGGTTGAGGACGTTCAGCAACACGCGGATGTCCTCGAAGTGGAGTCCGGTGGTGGGCTCGTCCAGGATGTAGACCGTGCTGCCGGTGTCGCGCTTGGCAAGTTCGGTGGCCAGCTTCACACGTTGGCTCTCGCCGCCAGAGAGGGTTGTGGACGACTGTCCCAACTTGATGTATCCCAGTCCCACGTCCTGCAGCACCTTTATCTTGTTCACTATCTGTGGCACGTTTTCGAAGAACTCAACAGCCTGGTTGATGGTCATGTCGAGCACGTCGGCAATGGACTTGCCTTTGAAGCGCACCTCCAGGGTCTCCCGGTTGTAGCGTTTGCCGTGGCACACCTCGCAGGGCACCATCACATCGGGCAGGAAGTTCATCTCGATGGTCTTGTAGCCATTGCCACCACAGGCCTCGCATCGGCCGCCTGCCACGTTGAACGAGAATCGCCCGGGTTTATAGCCACGGATCTTCGCCTCGGGAAGTTCCACGAAGAGGGTGCGGATGTCCGAGAAGACTCCCGTGTAGGTGGCAGGGTTGGAGCGCGGTGTGCGCCCCAGGGGAGATTGGTCCACGTCCACAACCTTGTCCACGAACTCCATTCCTTCGATGGCATCGTAGGGCATAGGGTCCTGCAGGGAGCGGTAGAAGTGTTGCGACAGGATGGGTTGCAGCGTGTCGTTGACGAGGGTGGACTTGCCGCTACCGGAGACTCCGGTGACACAAATGAACGTCCCCAAGGGGAAATCCACGTCCACGCCCTTCAGGTTGTTGCCCCTTGCGCCTTTCAGCCGCAGCCACTTGCCGTTGCCTTTGCGGCGTTCTTTGGGCACTTCTATCTTCATCTCGCCATTGAGATACTGCGAGGTGAGCGTGTGCTGGCGCAGCATCTCGTCGGGCGTGCCGGCGAAGACCACCTCACCTCCTAACCGTCCGGCTTTGGGTCCCATATCCACCACATAGTCGGCATTGAGCATCATGTCCTTGTCATGCTCCACCACCATCACGGTGTTGCCCAGGTCGCGGAGTTGCTTCAGTGAGTTGATGAGCCGCAGGTTGTCGCGCTGGTGGAGTCCGATGCTGGGCTCGTCCAGTATGTAGAGCACGTTCACCAGTTGCGAGCCTATCTGTGTGGCAAGACGGATGCGCTGGCTCTCGCCTCCGGAGAGGGAGACCGACGAGCGGTTGAGCGACAGGTAGTCGAGCCCCACATCAAGGAGGAAGCGCAGTCGGCTGCGGATTTCCTTCAGCACCTCGGCGGCTATCTGCCGTTGCTTGTCGCTGAGGTGTTGTTCCACGGTCATCACCCACTGGTAGAGCTCGCTGATGTCCATGGAGGATAGTTGGCAGATATTCTTGTCGTGTATGCGGTAGCTCAGCGCCTCGCGGTTGAGTCGGGCGCCCTGGCATTCGGGACAGGTGGCTGTGCGCGAGAACTGCTCCACCCACTTCTGCTGTGTGGCGGAGGACTCTCCCTCCTGCAGCATCTGGATATACTTCACCAGTCCTTCGTAGTTGGTGAAATAGTCGGAGCCGGAGTGGAGGAGCGTGCTCTTTATCTTTATCCGTTCGTCGGAACCATAGAGGATGTCGTTGACGGCCTCCTCGGGAAATTCCGTCAGCGGTGTCTTCAGCGTCAGTTCATACTTCTCGAGCAAGGCGGCTATCTGCCAGAATATCATGGAGTTCTTGTACTTGCCCAGCGGAGCTATCGCCCCCTCGTAGATGGAGAGCGAGCGGTCGGGAATCACCTTGTCGATGTCTATCAGATTTACCACGCCAAGGCCTTTGCACTTGGGGCAAGCGCCCTGCGGGGAGTTGAACGAGAAGTTGTGCGGTGCGGGCTCTTTGTAGGAAAGTCCTGTGACAGGACACATCAGGTGCTTGCTGTAGTGTCGCGCTTCCATGGTCTGAGCGTCGAGCACCATTAGCTGTCCGTCGCCCTGGCTCATGGCCTTCTCCACACTCTGCTTCAGCCGTGTGATGTCCTTGCCGTTGACCGCCAGTTTGTCCACCACAAGCTCGATGTCGTGGTTGCGGTAGCGGTCCAGTTTCATGCCGTGGGCAATCTCACGCAACTCGCCGTCCACCCTCACATTGAGGAACCCTTTCTTGCGCACCTGCTCGAAGAGCTCGCGGTAGTGGCCCTTGCGGTTGTGTACCAGCGGAGCCAACAGGTAGATGCGCTTGTCGGCGTAGGCATCGAGTATCAGGTTCAGAATCTGCTCCTCGGTGTACTTCACCATCTTCTCGCCGGAGAGGTAGGAATAGGCCTCGCCGGCGCGGGCGAAGAGCAGACGCATATAGTCGTAGATTTCCGTGGTGGTGCCCACGGTGGAGCGTGGATTCTTGTTGGTGGTCTTCTGTTCGATGGAGATGACAGGACTCAGTCCCGTTATCTTGTCCACATCGGGCCGTTCCATTCCGCCCAGGAAGTTGCGGGCGTAGGCCGAGAAGGTCTCTATGTAGCGTCGTTGTCCTTCGGCGAACAGCGTATCGAAAGCCAACGAGGACTTGCCGCTGCCACTCAAGCCGGTGATCACCGTCAGGCTGTCGCGCGGTATCTCCACATCTATATTCTTCAAGTTGTGTACACGTGCACCATACACATTTATTTTGTTTGACTCATCTGCCATCTTCGGAGTTTTTTCTCAATTATCACGCAAAAATAGTGCATCCGCCCGAAATAATTGAGCATAGACCCAAATAAACTTTATGGAATTTACTACTTTTGCATCCAAATGCAAAAAGAATAGACTCTTATGAAATCAATCCGCACCGTTCTTCTGACAGGTGTCTTCCTGTCTTCTTTCCATTTGGGCTATGCGCAGCAGGCGAATTACTTCCTGCATACCATCACCAAGGGACAAAGTCTCTACTCCATCGCCACCATGTATGGAGTCACTACCGAGGAGATTGTCAGTCTGAACCCTGGGAGCGGGAAGGTTATCAAAGCGGGTGACGTGCTGAAGATTCCTCAGACGAAAAGCAGCACGACCACGAAGTTTCACACCATACAGTCGGGCGAGACGCTCTACCGGCTGACTCAGCAGTATCATCTGACGGCAGAGGCCATCTGTGCCGCCAATCCTGGTCTGTCCGCCGACAACTTCAAGGCAGGACAGGTCATTGTGATTCCCGAGACCGACAGCACCGCGCCGACAAATAATGTGGTGCATCTGTCGAGCAGCGTCAGCGTCACCCTCCCGCAGACACAGGTGACGCAGCCGACCAAGAGCGCTAACCAACCAGACTATCAGGACATCCACAAGGTGGCGCGGAAAGAGACCATCTACAGCATTTGCAAGCAGTATGGCATCACCGAGCAGGAGCTGGTCGACGAGAACCCCGAACTGAAGACGGAGAAACTGAAGAAAGGCAAATACCTGCGCATCCCCTACCCCAAGAAGGAGAAGGATGAGCAACAGCAGCAGCCCGTGGAAGATCAGCATAGCCAACTCTCCAACGCGGAATATTTCAATCAGGTGAAGGCGAAGAGCAATGAGCGGCTGAGCACGGTCAACGTGGCCGTCATCCTGCCGTTCATGACCGAGACGCACAACAACAACGAGCAGAAGCGCATGGTTGAGTATTACCAGGGCTTCCTCATGGCTGTGGACAGTCTGAAGAAAGAAGGCTATTCATTCAACATCCATGCCTACGACTCCAAGGGCACGGGCATGTCCATCAAGTCGATACTCGCCAAAGCGGAAATGACGAAGATGAACCTCATCGTCGGTCCGGTGCACAACAACCAGGTGGCCGAGGCCAACGAGTTCGCCAAGAAGCACGGCATCCGACTGGTGGTTCCCTTCAGTTCGAAGAATACTGAGGTGTACAACACACCGACGATTTACCAAATCAACACGCCGCAGTCTTACCTCTACTCGGAGGTGTACGAGCACTTCTTGAGATGCTTCCGCGAGAAGAACCCACAGATATTTTTCGTGGACACCAACGACGGCAACAGCGACAAGGCTGAGTTCATAAAGGGACTGAAGGGCGAGCTGGACCAGGTGGGACTCTCCTATCAGACCATAAAGGCGAACCCAAAGGCCGACCCGAACCTGAAGAGTCTCGTGGCGAAAGACCGCCCCAACCTCTTCATCCCCACCTCAGGCACCAGCCTGGCGCTGAACCGCTTGATCCCTTACTTGAAGAAACTCCATCTGGAGTCGCCCGAGTGCCACATTCAGATGTTCGGTTACCCTGAGTGGCAGACCTACACGAACGACTACATCAACGAGTTCTACTCATTCGACACCTATTTCTATGGCTCGTTCTACGCCAACAACCTGTCGGCGGTAGTCAACCAGTTTCAGCGTTCGTTCCACAACTGGTTCGGCAAATCCATGATGAACACCTATCCGAAATATGCCCTCCTGGGATTCGACACAGGATACTATTTCCTCAAGGGACTCTCGCTCTACGGCAACAGTCTGGAGGAGAATCTCGGTCGTCTGGACATACAGACCATACAGACGAGCTTCAAGTTCCAGCGGGTGAACAACTGGGGAGGATTCATCAACCGCAAGGTGCTCTTCGTCCACTTCTCGCGCGACCACGAGTTGCTGAAATTAGACTTTGACAAATAACGATATGCATACATTGATTTCCAAGATACACAGCCAGTCCGCTAAGCGCCACTACAGCACGGACGGCCACAAGACGCAGAAACACGTCCGCCGCAACCTGGCGCTACGCATGGCCCTGCCAATGATTTGTGCAGCGCTCTGCACGCCGTCGGCTCACGCTCAGGTAGGAGAATCGCGCAGCACACTTGCTATCGGCATCAATGGTGGCGTCAACATGAATACTGTCAACTTCACCCCTACCATCGACCAAAACTCTCTGAACGGCATCACGGGCGGCATCACGCTGCGCTACACGTGCGAGAAGTATTTCGCTACCGTATGTGCCGTGCAGCTGGAGCTGAACTACAGTCAACAGGGTTGGTTGGAAAATATCGACGACGGCAGCAACAACACCTACCAGCGTACCATCGACTACGTGCAGGTGCCCATCTTTGCCCACCTGGGCTGGGGCCGCGAGGAGCGCGGTGTGCAGTTCTTCGTGAACGCCGGACCGCAGTTCGGCTTCTACCTGTCGGACAAGGAGACCTATGGCGGCGACACGTGGGACACCAGCAACCGGCCGAACAGTGTAACCCAACAGTATGGCAAGGAGATTGAAAAGACGTTCGACTACGGCATTGCCGGTGGTGCCGGCATCGACCTCGCCACCAAGATAGGCCACTTCACGTTGGAAGGACGTTACTACTATGGCTTCGGCAACATTTTTGGTAACACGAAGAAGGATCCCTTCGGCAATTCCAACCACGCCGTCATCAGCGTACGTCTGGGCTACTTGCTGGACATCTTCAAGGGACGGTAATCTTCAGCATCGCCTGCGCAGAGTCGCCCCTCACAATACGGCTTCAAAGAACACACGGCAGACAGGCTTCCGCCACATGCCTTCTCAAATTAACGAGAAGGCATGTGGCGGAAACAGAAAGGCATCTGAAGGTCCGCCACTCGGCATGCGGCGGAAACCATAAACGTAAATGCCCGGAATAACTATCGCGGTTACTCCGGGCATTTATGTTTTCCGATGCAGTCAGCATCAATAGGCGTTCTTTTCGCCGAGAATGCCGTTACGTATGGTCAGGTAGATGATGCGCACGTCGAGCCAAACGCTCCAATGCTCCAGGTACCAAATATCCTTGCGGATGCGGGCCTCCATCTGCGACAGCTCTTTGGTCTCGCCACGGCTGCCTGTCACTTGTGCCCATCCGGTGATGCCCGGCTTGATGAGGTGACGCACCATATATTTGTTTATCAGCTTGGAGTATTCCTCGGTATGCTTCAGCATGTGCGGTCGCGGACCAACAATGGACATTTCTCCCTTCAGCACATTGATGAACTGCGGTAGCTCGTCGATGCTGGTGCGGCGGAGGAAGTCGCCAAACTTGGTCTTGCGGGGATCGTGCTCCGTTGCCTGCAATGTGTCGCACTGGGCATTCACCCGCATACTGCGGAACTTATAGCAATAGAACTCCTTGCCGTTCAGTCCGTTCCGTTTCTGTTTGAAGAAGACAGGTCCCGGAGAGGTCAGTTTCGTTATAGTACCTACAATGATGTAGACGAAGGGGAACAGGGTGCAGAGAAAAGTCCCCGAGAAACAGATGTCGAACGCGCGCTTCAGGAAGCGGTTGACAGGCGAGCGCAACGGCTCCTCGCGGATGTAGAAAACGGGGATGTCGCCCTCCAGCTCCATCTGCATATAACGGTTCATGTAGTCGCGCAGGTTGGGCACACTGTAGAAACGTATCATGTGATTCTCGCAGTAGTTGATCAGTTCCTTTATCTCCTCCGCCTTGTCCGACTGCAGAAAGCAGTAGATGCGGCCCGAGGGGCGGAATTGAGAGCTCTCTACGTACTGATACACCTTGTCGATGGTTCCCAGATAGGGAATGGCAGGCGTGCGCAGATTGTCGAAATCGTTGAAGAATCCCTTCACACGCAAACCGGTGGTAGGGTCTTCCATCATCTCGTGATAGAGCTCGAGCATGGTGGGAGTGAATCCCACGAACAGCACGTCGCGCACGTTGCGTCCCTTCTTACGGGCCGAGGCGATGGCACGGCGTAGCAACAGACGCGACGCGGTGATGCACACCAACATCAAAGCATAGAACTTGAACCGAGGCCAGAAGCCGTAGTTGATGGGACAGATAAAGTTCAAGGTCAAGAATGAAAGGACAGCAAAGAATATCAGCATGACTACCACCCGCTCCACAACTTTCTCAGGACGCACCTTGCGCATCTGGATGATAGGCGGCACAAGCACTCCCGCACAGAAGACGTAGAGTACGTTGTAGGTGAAGAACATGATTTTTGTGTGGGCGAAGAAGAAGTCCCGCACACCCTGTGCCGACGTCAGGATGACGAGCAGGACAATCAAGTTCATGATTATCAAGTCGACGAGAACGACACCCCACTTTATCAGACTATATGTTTGTGTTTCACGTTGCATGAAGAAGTCGATTAAGATTTAGTTTATAACATGGAGGGAAGGGAGAGAAGATTTATTTCCTCTCCGTACCCTTACCGTCGTTCTCGTCCGCATCCTCGGTGCGTGAGCCGTAACCATAGCCATAGCCATAGCCATACTTGCGGCCGTAGCCATAGCCGTACTTCTTGCCGTAGCCGTAGCCATAGTGGTTCTTGCGCAGACTCATGTCGATGCTGTTGATGATGGTGCAGATGTTGTCTATCTTCAGCTCGCCCTTCAATTGGTTGATGTAGGCGAATCCTTCCTTCGGGGTGTAGTCGGCACGGCAGATGTAAACAACTGCATCGGCCGTACGCGCTATCAGCGCCGAGTCGGACACCATACCCAGCGGAGCGGTATCGTAGATGATATAGTCGTAGCGTTTCTTCAGTTCTTCGGCCAATGTGTTGAGGGCAGGACGAGCCACCAACTCAGTGGGGTTCGGTGCGATGGCGCCACCGGGAAGTACGTCCAGATTGGATGAGACGCCGGATGGCTGAATCAAGTCGTCGAGGCTGACACCATTCGGGTCGCGCAGGTAGTTGGTTACACCCACCATACGCTTGTTGAGGTTGAACACCTTGTTCAAGCCCGGCTTGCGGATGTCCATACCGACGATAATCACCTTCTTCCCCATAAAGGCCAAGCTGACTGCCATGTTGCCGGCAACGAACGATTTTCCTTCGCCCGGCATGGTGGAGCTGAACATGATGACTTTATCCTCGGGCTTCAAGGTGAAGAGCAGGTTGGTACGTATGCCACGGAATACCTCCTCCATGATTTCGTTGCGGTTCTCTTTCAGCACAATGTTCTTGCCGCCCTCCTTGTTGGCCAAAGGTATCTCGCCCAGGATGGTGGCTTTGGTAATCTTCTCCACATCCTCGCGGTTCTCTATCTTGTACTTGAGCAAATCCATGATGTAGATGATGCCGACCGGAATGGCTATTCCCAGTATGAGGGCGGCCAAGAGGATGATGCTGCGTTTCGGCGAAACGGGAAACTGTCCTGCCAATGCCTCTTCGATGATGCGGCCGTTGTTGGCGGTCGATGCCAAGGTGATGGCGTTCTCCTCACGCTTCTGCAGCAGCATGGTATAGAGTGTAGCCTTGATTTCCTGCTGACGTGAGATGCTCACGAACTCCTTCTCTTGCTCGGGCGCTTCGCTGATGCGGCTTTCGAACTTCGATGCCTGACGGTCCAGGTCTTTCTTCGTAATCAACAATCCTTCGTACACACTGCGTACGGTAGTCTTCACGCTGGTGCGCATGGCTTCCAGGCTGGTGCTTATCTTCTTCACTGCGGGGTTGACCTCTGATGAGGTGAGCAACAGACGTTTCTTCTCGGACAACAGGGTATTGTACTGTTCCATAACAGAGCTCAGTTTCTGGTCTTCCAAACCCACGTTCACAGGAATCACCTCATTGATGTTCTTCGGGTCATTGATGTAGTCCAACAGGTAGCGGACGAGGCTTATCTGAGTCTCGTTCTTCACCCGCTGTTGGTTATAGGTGGCATTTTCTTCCAATGACAACTTGGCGTTGCTCTCCAAGTCGGTCAGTCCCGAACGGCGTTTGAAGTCCGCCAGTTCAGTCTCGGTATGTCCCAGTTCATTGTCGATAATCTTCAAGCGTTCCTCGATGAACTCTGCCGTGCGCGAAGCCACCTCGTTCTTGTCCTCGTTAGCGTTTTTGTTATAGCACTCCACGAGGGTGTTGATGAAGTCGAGACCTCGCTGTACATTGGAGTCTTTCAGCGTAATCTGCGCGATAGTGGTGGTCTTGGAGGTAGGTTCCACAGTCAGATTCTGTGAATAGGCCATAGCCACGCTCATCGGGCTGGAGATGAAACCTACCAGTTCCACATCCTCCTTCACTTCGATGGAGTCCGCTTTCGAGAGGGTGATGACGCCCAACGGGGTGGTAATCACTGCGGGAAAAGCATTCACGACTTCCGTCTGTTTCTGTTTTTCTTTTTCTATATAATAAGTGAGCTCCACGTTCGTTGCGCCCTTGAGATTGTAGTCGATATCCAGGCGTATTGACGTTTTCAGTACCGAAGCCTCCTGCGGAGTCATGTAGATTTCGACCGGACTGTTTTTGTAGAGCGGTGTTTTGTAACCAAAGAAGTTTTTCTGGCTGACTGAAGTGTACAGGTTCAGTTGGGTAACCACCTCTTTCAAAAGGGTGCGCGAGTGCAACACCTCCACCTCGTTGTCAAAGTTGGATGTCATGGAGAACATGCCAAGGTCCTGAATCGCAGAGAAGGGATTGGATCCCGAACTATGGCTTCGGTTATCCTCTTCCTGGATGAGCACAGCTGCCGACACGCTATAGATAGGTGTGGTGAACCGTAGGTAAATCCAAGCGAGGGCTACTATGCACACAACAGATACCACGAACCATTGCCAATACACAATATATTTGACGATCAACGCCTTCACGTCGATGCCTTCTTCCTTTTCCTCTTGAAAAGTGTTATTTAAATTCTGTTCCATATTCTTTGATTGGAAGTTTCAAGTTTATATGTCGTTAACGCAAAATATTCACGAGCAAGCTGGCGATGGACACAAGGATGGAGGTTGCCGAGAACCACAACGTGGTGCTGCTGCCGATGTCGGAGTTCTTTGCCTTGGTCTTGTTCGGTGTCACGTAGAGGATGTCGTTCTGCTGCAGGTAGTAGTAGGGCGACAACACGATGTCGGACTTCGTAAGGTCCAGCGTGTAGATCTGTTGCTTGCCAGTCGCATCCTCGCGGATGAGTTTCACATTCTCGCGGATACCATAGACCGTCATGTCGCCAGCCATGGCAAGTGCCTCCAGCACGTTCACCTTCTCGTTGCTGATGGTGAAGGTTCCCGCTTTGTTCACCTCACCGAGCACGGAGATTTTATAGTTTATCATGCGCACCGTCACGATAGGTTCTTCTTTTAGGTAGGGTATCAGCTTCTCCTTCAGCATCGTCTCAGCTTCCCGTTTGGTCAGTCCGCCCACCTGCAAGGTTCCGATCACAGGAAAGTCAATCTTTCCCGTGTTGTCGACCAGATACTGCTGCAAGGCAGCCTGTGTGTTCAGCTGGTTGTTGCTGCCGGCATTGAGCACGGTCTGTGTAACGAGGTTAAACGGTGCCGAAGCTTCGGGGTCGGTGGTGTTGACCGTGATGGTAAGCAAGTCCTTCGGCATGATGCGTGCATCGTAAGGAACGTTTTGCTGCGCAGCGACATTCACTGCTTCGATGTCCTGCAGATAGGGTACATTCTTGTACGAGGTACAACTGGCCAAAGCCGTTGCGATTGTCAGGAAGAGAAGTTGTTTCTTGAGTCTCATATCTTTTTCACTTTTTTCCGGATAAAACGAATATATTGCCTTGCCGATTATTTACTGAACAGACGTCCGAAGAAGCCTTTGGGTTTGGGCATCTCCTCTGCCTCACGCTCCTCCTCGAGCAGCGCTTCGTAGGTGAGCCGGTTGTGCACCATGTTGTAGATGGTTCCCCAGTCGGGCAGTCCGCCCAGATTACGGTCGTCGATGAAGATGTCTGCCTTCAGCTTGCGGGAGAAATGTCGGTTGGCATCTTCTGTCTCTTCGGGATAGTCACGGTTGACGGCATAGAACTCCAAGCCGCGTTCCCTGCAGAACTCCAATGCTTCGTCCAGCAGTTTGCCCTCGCGTACACTCCAGAGTATCAGCTTGTGCTGCTCCTCCTGAAGCTTCTTCAGAACCTCAATGGCGAAAGGCATCTCTTTCCCGATGGCAGGGTATCTGTGTTCCACGATTGTTCCATCAAAGTCTACAGCAATGATCATAGTAAGTTTGTCTCTTGATAGTATTATAATACACTTTTCCGTTCACTAATAATCAGTCCAAACAGCCCACAAAGGATTGTATAAACTGGCTACAAAAGTACGGAATAATCCTTTTGTCGCCAACATATAAGTCTCAAAAATAGGTCTAAGAGGCGGAAAAAGGGAAAATAAGCAAGCTGATTAACCAAAAAAGCCGGCCACGCGGACGTGAATCCTACGCAAGCCGGCCGTTATTCCGTCATAGCCCCTACCCTAGACAGGGGTCAAAAATGTCTTTTGTTCACATCAACGCAACCTGTCGGCAGCACGCACCATCACCTCGTCCTTGCCAATGGCACGGAGGGCCAGATAGCTGAGCACGATGGCCACGAATGGCAGACAGCTAGCGAAGCGTAGTTGGAACGAGAATTCCTCCAGACGCCCGTTGTAGGCAATGATGAATGCCACGAAGGTAGCATAGTAACCTATCAGCAGGACGATGTTGAAAATGCTCATGCGAATCTGCAGCATGCGGTTAAATGATGAATGCCACGAAGGTAGCATAGTAACCTATCAGCAGGACGATGTTGAAGACGCTCATGCGAATTTGCAGCATGCGGTTCTTGAAGAGGAAGATGGTTCCCAGTGCCACAACAGCCGCAAGCAGCAGGATGGCGAACATTCCCCAGCAAGAGGTTTCCCGACCGAAGCCGGCCACGTCAACTCCCAGGTTAGTGAAAGGAGAGACACTGCCGTCTGCACCGATGAAAGCCGCCACCGGGCTACACATGCACACTACCAGCAGAATGACGTTTACCAACAGATAAACAGACTGAATACGCTGTATCATAGAGGCTATACGTTATTGCATTCTCTCTTTTTCCTTCGTCGGGTTGCGGTAGTAAACCTTACCTTCGATATATTCTTGTGTAGCTATCAGTGTAGGTTTCGGCAACTTCTCGTAGTAGCGCGAAATCTCAATCTGCTCTCTGTTCTCGAACACCTCGTCGGTGCTGTCGGAATAGGAAGCAAACTCTTGCAACTTCTTGGAGAGGTCGTTCTTAATCTCCACAGCAATCTGGTTAGAGCGTTTGCCAATGATTGCTACGGTTTCATAAATGTTGCCCGTATCCTCGCACAGTTCCATTAAATCGCGCGTAACGGTTGTTGTCGGCGCATTTGTCTTTCTGTAATCCATAATTATTTTATACCTATTATATATAATATGATTATTCTTTCACTACTTTGGTCGCATTGGCGAATATCTTGTCTGCATCCTTCAAGTACTTACCCTCGGGGAATTCGTTCTTGTAGGCATAGTATTCGTCAATGGCCTCACGGTAACGGTCCATCTTCTTCTCAACGACACTCTGTACAGCCATCTCATACTTGGCACGGAGCACCAGCCACGAGAGGTCCTCGCGACGTTCTGTGTAGGGGAAGTCGCGCAACGCGTTCTGTGCGGTAATGACGCATGATTGATAGTTGTTGCCCATATAGTTGCCCAAGTCGAAGTAGAGCTTAGCCGAGAGGTATTCCTTCTCCACCAACTTGTCCTGCAATTTGAACATCATCTGCTGGGCATCTTCCTTGTACGGACTCATCGGATAGTTCTCGCAGAAGAGTTGAATGGCTGAGATGGCCTGATAGGTGCTGGTCTGGTCCAACCGAGGTTCAGGGGTATCGTTGTAGAGGGACAAGCACTTGTAGTAGCTGGCTAACTCGGCGTACACGCCCTGCGGATAGGATTTGGTGTAACGTTCGAAAGTGGAGGAAGCCTCAATCCAGTCTTCACTGTTGAAATAGCTCATTCCCAACATGTACAACGACTCCTCGCCATAGGCTGTACCCTTAAACATGGTAATCATTTCACCGAGCAACGTGCTGGTACGGTTGTACTTACCGTCCACGTAATAGCCCTTGGCCGCTTCGTATTTATATTGGTAGTCGGTACTCTTCAGTACTTTATTGTAGTCCCCGCACGATGACATGGTCAAAGAGACGAGGAGGAGTGTCCAAACATTCTTTTTCATCTTGTATCTGAAAATAATGTGCAAATGTACGACTTAGCCACGAATAATACAAATCATCTCCATATTTTAACCCAAAAAGTTCCTTAAAGATAGCTAATAGACACGGACAGACTGCTCGCAGGGTGCGTTTTGGAAGAATTATCGCAGTAAAGTAGAGAAGAATAGCACGCCGTTAACAGAATATGCGTACCTTTACGGCTAAATTGAAGGAACAGACAGAATCATGGATTTCGAACTTATATCCAAATATAGTCCGACAGGTGACCAACCCGAAGCGATTGCCCAACTGACAAAAGGAGTCGAAGAGGGACTCCCAGCACAGACGCTGTTGGGTGTCACCGGATCGGGCAAGACGTTCACCATCGCCAACGTCATCAAGAATGTGAACAAACCCACCCTTGTGCTCAGCCACAACAAGACGCTGGCGGCACAGCTCTACGGTGAGTTCAAGAGTTTCTTCCCCAACAACGCCGTGGAGTACTACGTTTCATACTATGACTATTATCAACCAGAGGCCTACTTGCCCTCTACGGACACTTACATAGAAAAGGACCTGGCCATCAATGGGGAGATAGACAAGCTCCGTCTGGCCGCCACCTCTGCCCTACTCTCCGGACGAAAGGATGTGGTGGTGGTCTCTTCCGTCTCGTGCATCTATGGCATGGGCAACCCGGCAGACTTCTACAGCAACGTGATAGAGGTGAAGCAAGGGAAACTGCTCGACCGCAACGTTTTCCTTCGACGGTTGGTGGACAGCCTCTACACACGCAACGACCTCAGTCTGGAACGAGGCAACTTCCGCGTGAAAGGCGACACGGTGGATGTCTATCTGGCCTATTCGGACAACCTACTACGCGTGGTATGGTGGGACGACGAGGTGGACGCCATTGAAGAGGTGGATCCCGACACAGGGCAGCGTATCGCCGAGTTCGAGGATTACAAAATCTACCCAGCCAACCTCTTTATGACCACGAAAGAGAGCACCTTGCGAGCCATCCATCAGATAGAGGACGATCTGACCAAACAGGAAGAGTACTTCAACGAAATAGGAAAGTCCTACGAGGCGAACCGCCTCCACGAGCGGGTGACGTACGACATGGAAATGATACGCGAGCTAGGACATTGCTCGGGCATAGAGAACTACTCGCGCTATTTCGATGGACGCGCTGCCGGCACCCGCCCCTACTGCTTGCTGGACTTCTTCCCGAAGGATTTTCTGATAGTCATCGACGAGAGTCACGTGAGTGTGCCCCAAATACGGGCGATGTATGGCGGAGACAAAGCGCGCAAAACCAACCTGGTGGAATACGGATTCCGCTTGCCCGCCGCCCTGGACAACCGCCCGCTCAAGTTCGAGGAGTTTGAGCAGATGGCCAAGCAGGTTATCTACGTAAGCGCTACCCCGGCGGACTATGAACTGATAAAGAGCGAGGGTGTAGTAGTGGAACAGGTGATTCGTCCCACCGGACTGCTCGACCCTGTCATCGAGGTGCGCCCCAGCATGAATCAGATTGACGACTTGATGGAGGAGATACAGCAACGCATCGAGAAGGACGAACGCGTGCTCGTCACAACCCTGACCAAACGTATGGCGGAGGAGCTGACGGACTATCTGCTGCGCAACGATGTGCATTGCAACTACATCCACAGCGATGTGGACACACTGGAACGTGTGAAGATTATGGACGACCTGCGGGCAGGCCTCTACCACGTGTTGGTGGGTGTAAATCTGTTGCGTGAGGGACTGGACCTCCCCGAGGTATCGCTCGTAGCCATCCTCGATGCCGACAAGGAAGGCTTCCTACGGAGCCACCGCTCACTCACCCAAACGGCAGGACGAGCCGCCCGCAACGTGAACGGCAAGGTCATCATGTATGCCGACAAGATAACGGATAGCATGCAGCAGACCATCGACGAGACCAATCGACGACGCGAGAAACAGTTAGCCTACAACGAGGCTCATGGAATTACGCCCAAACAGATTGAGAAGGCACGCAACACGGCTCTGCTCAACGCCGTTCCTGACACGTCGGCCAAGGAGGAGTCGAACGTACCGAAAGCCTACACCGGACCCACCGAGATCAGTCTGGTGGCTGACCCTGTCCTTACGTACATGAGTCGTCCTCAGTTGGAGAAGAGTATTGAGCGCACCCGCAAGCTGATGCAGGAGGCCGCCAAGAAGTTGGAGTTCATCCAAGCCGCACAGTATCGCGACGAACTGCTCCGTCTGGAGGACCTGCTGAAGGAGAAGGAGGAATGACACCGTTATACCTTATTATATGACAGTCCCTGGCTCAATGGTCCGAGAGTATAAGGTCTCTGGGCCTTGAGTCAGGGGGCAAAAAACGCACCTATAGGTAGCCGGAATTAGAATCCGTTGAAGAAGATGTAAAGGCCTATCATCACCACTATCAACAATGCCCAAAGCACTACCACAGAGGCGGCGGGTTTGGGCAACGGGATGCTCTTCATCTGGTCGCCCTCGGTACTTTTCTTGCCCAGGAGACTGACAATGACCATGCCAAGACAGATGGCCAAAAAGAGGATGAACGAGAGCATCATGAAGTGAGGCCACACGTCGTACTTCTCCTGCGGGAAGACGAAGAGGTAGAGGATACCTACGCCAATGCTGAAAATGGTGCCGGCCGTGAGGGCAAAGTTGGCCGCGGCCGTTGTGGCACGCTTCCAGAACACGCCGAAGACAAACACGGCGGCCATCGGTGGTGCGATGAATCCCAGCACAGACTGGAAGATATTGAAGAGGTTGAGACCCTTGATGCTGTCGATGGCTATGGTGATGACCACAGAGATGATGGCGCCTATCACGGTGACAACCTGACCGATACGGATAATCTCTTTGTTCGTAGCGTTAGGATTATATTTCTTCAAGTAGATGTCCATGGTGAACACGGTGCTGAGGGCGTTGAGGGCCGAGCCGATGGTGCTGACCAAGGCGGCGGTGAGCACAGCCAACACCAGACCTACCATACCCACAGGGAAGAGGTTGGTGACCATGGTCATGTATGCCTCGTCGGGATTGCTCAGTGTAGGATACAACGCCAAGCAGAGGATACCGGGGAGGATATACAAGGGAACGTCCAATATCTTGAGCCATCCGGTAAAGTTTGCACCCAACTGTCCTTGCTTCAGATTTTTGGCGGCCAACACGGGCTGCACCATCGACTGGTCAGTGCACCAGAACCAGATGCCCATGACGGGATAGCCCAGCACAATGGGCAACCACGGGAAGTCCACATCACTGTTGGGGCGGAACAGGTTCCAATAGTCCCTCGGCACATTGGCCACCAAACCGTCTACCCCACCCACTTTGTAGAGCCCCACGATGACCAGTGTGGCCGACACGAAGATGAGCAGCAACATCTGGAACACGTTGGTGTAGGCCACTGCCTTCAGACCACCTGCCATAGTGAAGAAGGCGGAGATGACGAGCAGGATGAGGGCAGACTGCCACATGGGGATGTCGAACAACTGACGGATGAGGATGCCTCCGGCAAACAGGGTGAGCGCCAACCAAGATATGAGGATGGTGACAATGGTGTACCACGCCAGAATGTTACGGGTGGACTGACCGAAGCGGTGTCCCATAAACTCGGGCAAGGTGGTCACCTTGGAGCCCAGATAACGTGGGGCAAAGACGAACGCCAACAGGAAGATGAACACGAAGGCGTACCAGGCATAGTTGCCCGACACGATGCCAGTAGTGAATCCTGCGCTGGCACTGGCAATCAGCATAGAGGGACCTACGTTGGTACCCCACATGGAGAAACCGATGTGGTGCCACTTGAGGGAGTTCTCAGCCATGAAGAGGCTGCTCCCCTTCTTACGTTTCATACTGGCCCAGATACCGATACCCATTAGGATGACGAAGTAGGTTATCAGTATCCCCCAATCCAAAGAATCTAATGAAATGTTTTGCATGTTATTGTAGATTTATTTAAGGTTATACTTTACCAACTCCACTGCACCGACAGAGCATCGTCGGCACCCGTCGGTGCAGTGGAACCGAGGAAGAATCAATGTTGGCCGATGAGTTGCTTGGCCACGGTCACTGCCGAGTTGGCGTTATCACTATAGCCGTCCGCACCTATCTCAGTAGCGAAACCTTGGCTGACGGGTGCTCCGCCGACCATCACCTTCACTTGGTCGCGTATGCCGGAGGTCTCGAGGGCTTTGATGACCTCTGGCATGTAGGTCATGGTGGTGGTGAGCAGCGCACTCATGCAGAGAATGTCCGCATGGTTGGTCTTCACGGCTTCCACAAACTTCTCCGCCGACACGTCGATGCCGACGTTTATCACTTCGAATCCGCAACCTTCCAGCATGGAGGCCACCAGGTTCTTGCCGATGTCATGGAGATCACCCTTCACGGTACCTATCACCACCTTGCCCAGCGTCACCGAAGCGTTGCCTTGCAGCAGGGGCTTCAACAATTCCAAGGCACCTTTCATGGCCCGGCCCGCCATCAGCAGTTGGGGTACGAAGGCCTTGCCGTCCTGAAAACGTTGGCCCACCTCGCCCATGGCCTTCACCATATAGTCGTTGATGATTACTTGCGGTTCCACTCCTTCGGCCACTGCTTCCTTGGTCACTTCCACGGCGGGCTCCAGTTTGCCCGCCACGATTGCATCATACAATTTATCTAATTCTGCCATAGTTTATCTCTTATGTATTATAAGTATACCTACATTATTATATGTATTTCTTGTCATCTGTATTTCTCGACGATGCGCATAGCCTGTTCCACCTCGGCCTCGTTGTGGAAGTCCATGCTGAGCAACATGCCGTCGGCTCCCACATTGTCGAGCAGCGGTTCCAGTTCGGGCAGGGTTATCCAGTTGGCCTGCACCGACTTTCCGCCGACAAGTATGCGTTTGTAGAGGTCGTACCACTTGGGGTCGCCACCTTGCGGTTCGCCCACACCGGGTGTCCATTGTATGGCGTTCAGCTCGTCAATCTCCAACAGAGCATCGAGGTGACGGATGGCTCCAACGCCATCGAGGTGGTAGAGGGTGTAGTCTATTTTCTGGCACTGCTCACGGATGTAGGGCTGCACGAAGCGGCGATAGTCCTCTTCGCTTATCATGATGGAGATGTCGCTCTGCAACTTGCTTACTGTACCCGGCCCCCAGATGGAGAAGTAGCAGAAGGCCATGCCGTCGTCCTCGCGAATGATGTCATAGAGTTCGTTGAACACGCTGAAGTAGATTTCGTTGATCTGCTTCAGCTGACGGTCCAGCTTCTCGGGATCCATCACGGTATCCATCAGCACAGTGTCCGTACCGTGGATGGCCGCCAACACGTCGAGACCTTCCATGAGGTCGGGCATGCCCACATAGTAGTTGCCACTTGCCAGTTTCTTGCAGTTGGTGAGCAGTTCCTTGTGTAGCTTCCATGCCGCGTTCTCGGGGTCGAACACGATGTCGTCCTTGGGCGAGGGGTCGGGGTGAATCCAAATGGTGTCCTCACCGCCTTCGAACACACCGCCCAGTATAGCTGCCAGTGAGCCGGGGCCCAGTTGGGTGTTTGCCACTGCGAGGATGTCGGCCATCAGCGAGCTGTGTGCCACATACCAGTTGAGTTGCCGGGCGCGCCACTCGGGGTCGAACCAGCGTTGGTTCAGATTCTTCGGCGTTTCGGGGGCAGGTACGTCGGCATGTGGCTTCACACCCTCCTGAAAGTGCTCCCACATGGTGAGCACGATGCCTTTGTGGTTCCACCAATCAATATATCGTTGTTTACTCTCTTCCCAATTAGGTTTCCAAGTCTTCATATCGTTCTATTTTTAGATGTTTATTTCCAGATTCCTTTGAAGTTGTCGTCAATGTGCAACAGCTCGGCTTTGGTCAAGTCCATCTCGTCGGTGCAGTCCACGTCTTTATTATAAATAGGTATGCAAGCACCCTCTTTCATGAAGACGGGCATCTCCTCCAATGGCACTTCGAAGTCGTTGAGCCACTGACTACCCTCGTAGTGCTTGCCGGTGAAGAAATTTACCCATTTGCCGGCGGGCAGATAGACGTCGCGGCGGTTGTTGCTGTTCATCACCGGTGCCACCAGAAAGTCGTCGCCGAAGTAATACTCATCGTCGATGTGCCAGCAGAGTTTGTCCTCGGGGTGGTGCATCACCAGTGCCCGTAGCACGGGGTAACCAGTCTGCGTGGCCTTACGGCTCTGCTCAACGATGTAGGGGATCAGCTTGTAGCGCAACTGCCACCACTTTTTCACCATGGGGGCGATGGCCGGATAGTGCCATGGCTCGCGCTTATTGGTGCCATGGTAGCGGATGTGAGACGAGAAGACGCCGAACTGGGTCCAGCGCATGTAGACGTCGTCCGCCACAATGGAGTTCATGAAGTTGGGCAGGGTGTGGAAGCCCGGCACGTCGTGACTCCAGAAGGCGAAGCCGGAGAGGCCGAAGTGGATGCCGCCTTTGAGCGAACCCGCCATGCCGTCCCATGAGCTGCATGAGTCGCCGCCCCAATGCAACGGATAGCGCTGGCAGCCAGCCCATGCGGAGCGTGCCCACACGATGCCATCGCCGGTCACCTCCTTGGTGATCTCGTAGGCGGCCTTCTGATAAAGCAACGCATAGAGGTTGTTGAGCAGTTCAGGTTTCATACCTTTGTATATAGCATCCATGTGGATGTTCTCGCCAAAGTCTGTCTTGATGCAGGCCACGCCCATGTCCAGCAGATTCTTCAGCAGTCCCTTGTACCACTCTGTAGCCTTGGAATAGGTGAAGTCGATAGTGCCGGCATAGTCCAATGCGGAGAAGTTCGACCCTTCGGAGGCCTGTTTCTTGGTCAGCGGGGCGATGTAGTCGTTCTTGCGCGCCTCGTCAATTTGCTCGGCATCCTCGGCCACATAAGGCAGTTGCCACAGCGACACGCGGTAACCCTGGCGGCGCAGCCCACGGATGAACCGTTCGGGGTTGGGGAAGCGCTTCTCGTTGAACTTCCACTCGCAGAGCCAGTCGGTACGGAACCATCCCGTGTCCAGATGGATGACATCGCAGGGATAGTGTTCTTGTCGCATACGGTCACATATATCCTGCACCTCGTCGGCACTGAAGTAGGTCATGCGGCTCATCCATACGCCGAAGCTCCAGAGGGGCGGCATGGAGGGATAGCCTGTTAGCTCGCGGTAGCCACGGAGAATCTCCTCGAGCGAGTCGCCAGCTATGACAAATACGTCGAGCATAGCCTGGTCGCTCAGAAACTCCACCGAACGGGTGGAGACATCCGCCAGCGACAGCTTGCTGTGAGCGCAAGTGTGGTAGAAGGTGCCGTACATGCGGCTGGATAGATAAAAAGGTATGTTCTTATAGGTACGGCGGTTGTTTACACCCTGTCCGTCCTGGTTCTTCAGGAAGAAGGAGTGTCCGCTGAGGTCCATCTTGGCAAACCGCTCGCCCGTGCCGGCAAAACACTCGTCGGCCTTGCACTCGAAGGAGATGGTGGCCCGCTCCTTCTGTCCGTCCTTCACACAGTAAGCCAATGGCAGACCATCGTAGCGGGGTGGCGAGAAATGGTCATAGGCGGAGAGGCGGATTTCTTTCTTCCCATCAGGATAGAGGCAGAGGTCCAGCGTCTCCTGCGGGTCGGGCAAGAGGGTACTCCAACGGTCGAGCACAGGCTCCTTCACATTGATTACCGCGCGGCGCACGCCGTCGGCGGACTTTATGGTGTAGAGTCCGTCGACCTCGTCCACGTGCAAGGGTATCTGCTTCACCTCGTTGCCGAAGCAGAGCATCTCCGACTGGTCGGTCAGCTCACACTCACCGAATCCGGCGAACAGACGGATAATCTTGTTGCTATACTGACGGATGAGTAATGTATATGACTCACGTGGTGTGTCGGTGTTGGCAGCCATATCGTTGGCTAGTTTCTGTTTTTGGAATGGTACAGTCACCAGAATATCGCCCTCGTGCTCCACCACGGCTGTGGGTTTGCAAGCCTTCCACTGTGGGTTTGCAAGCCTTCCACAGCGCCTCGTCCTTGCTGAGGTTGAGGTCGAAGTCGAGGAAATCGAACAGATGATAATTTGTTGGTTTCATTTATATAGCATTAGGTTTTGACGTTTCGTATTTCATTCGCGTACGGGCTTTGTCAGTCCGGCGGTCGTCTTGATATGCTGGTCTACCATGGGCCCGTTGGTGCGCCACACATTGTTGGGGCCGGGTTGGTTGCTATCGAACTTGGCCTCGGGGCACCAGTTATTCTCCACCGTGTAGCCGTCCGTGGCCTCGTCGAAGTAAATGTAGAAGGCGCGGTAGTTGGTAGCGTAGGGAGCGTCGGTAAGTTCCTCGATGCGGTTGGCCACCATGGCCGACCCGGGTTGGTTGGAGAGTGTGTAGAGTCCGCCGGCATCGTAGTTGCGACGGGCAAAGTGGTGCACATAGTTGGCCTCGATACGGTTGTTTCGCATGCCACTCTCGAGCAGCGTCCATCCCCACCCCACGCAGATGCCGGAGTAGTTGACGTGGCACACTTCGTTGTGCGAGATGATGACGTCGCGCACGTAGCCGGCACCAATGCCCACGCAGCCCCAGTCCTCGTTGGTCACCTCGGTGATGAAGTTGTTGTAGATGAAGATGTCGGAGCAAAGTTCTTCCTCGTTGACAGGTTTGAAGGGGACATGCGTCTCGAACCCTCCATCGGGGAAGGTTCCCATCTGCAAGGCCGTACCGCCAATGTCGGTGAAGCGGCAGTCGGTCACCTCGGAGTGGCTGACGGCCCACTCATAGTCGAGTCCCGTAGCACCCAAGTGGCGGAAGATGCATCCTTTGAAGTCGATATGTTGTCCACCGCGCACCCGTACGGCTGTCTCGGGGCGTGCTATCCATGCCTGGTTCTCGAGGGCGGCCTTCTCTGGTAGCCCGGGTATCTGCAATTTGTAGGCATCCAACAAGCGGAAGCCTCCTTGCAGGGTGACGTGCCCTTCCTGTGATGGGCGGTTCCAGGCGGCATGTTCAAAGTTGACGTTGCGGAACTGGATGTGTTGCACAGGCCGGTCGAGCGATCCGTTGATGTCGGCCAACAGTTCCAAGGCCGGAGCGATGGCTTCCACAGTGCTCAGAATCTCTCCTTTTCGTGGGTAATAATATATCTTACCCGAGGGATATTCCTGGAACCATTCGCCCGGTTCATCCACCAGTTCCAAGGCATTGGTAAGGCAGAAGGAGGAGTTGCCACGCTCCTCGCCTATCACCGGCTGTGGCCAAGGGTGGGCAAACTCCAGTCGACTCTCAGGGTCGTGGAACCGTACGATGGTCCGGTCGCCTTGTATGTCAAGACTTTTCACGCGCAGGATAGCTATGGCCCAACGTTGGTGAACAATCATCTCCAGCTGACGGGCATTCTCCAGTCCCTTGATGTCGGGTGTGGGGATGGTAATCGTCTCGTGCTCCTTGTCGAAAGCAATCATACGCTGCATGGTGCCGTCGGGAAAATGCGAGGCGCGCTGGGCCTTCTGTCCGTTGACCCACAACTGGCGGAACTCCAGATGACGGTTGCCCACCATGGGAGCGTCGGCACACCACAATTTATCTTTGTATTTCTTCCATCCCGTTATCTGCCGACCGCCGCTGATAGTGGCCTGTGCCCCCTCAGCAGCCTGAATGATGGTGGGAGAATCCTCTGTGCCGCTATCCTCGGGACGTAGGAACAACGTCTCTGTCTGATAGTAAACACCATCCTGCAACAGGATACGGATGCCTCCTGCCGTACGCGCGTCGTGTAGTCTGCGCCATTCACGTGCCTGCTTCATTGCTTGCCGGATAGTCTTCAAGGGAGCATTTTCGGTTCCTTGCGCTGTGTCATTGCCTGTTGGGGTGACCCAGATGTCGCCCGCAAATAAGAGAGATGCACCTCCAAAGAGGAAGGCTACAATGGTAAGAAATTTCTTCATGTTCAAAATGGTATATAGATCAACCGAAAAGGTTCGGACATGCAAATATAGAAAACATCTTTGGAATTCGAGAGGAAAAGGTCATCAATATTGCTAAAATAGCTAATTTTGTCAGCAAATCACAAACGATGACGATGAAGAAAATCATTCTTATAACAGGCGGACAGCGCTCGGGCAAGAGCACACAAGCCGAGGAGATGGCGCTCGTACTGACGGACCGACCGGTGTATGTGGCCACGGCTCGCATCTGGGACGAGGAGTTTCGTCAACGGGTGGAACGGCACCAGCAACGGCGCGGCCCCCAGTGGACCAACATTGAGGAGGAAAAGGAACTAAGTCGACACGACCTGAGCGGACGGGTGGCCGTGGTGGATTGCATCACGTTGTGGTGCACCAACTACTTCTTCGACCTGCATTCCAATGTACAGGCCGCACTGGAGGCGGTGGAGAAGGAGTTCGACGCATTCACCGACCAAGACGCGACCTTCATTTTCGTAACCAACGAGATAGGTCTAGGCGGAGTGTCGGAGAACGAACTGCAACGCCGTTTCACCGACCTTCATGGATGGTTCAACCAATACGTGGCGACACGTGCCGACGAGGTGTACCTGATGGTATGCGGCATAGCCACCCGAATCAAATGACTTTATGACGACACAGATTACGATGAGACAATTTCATATCACCGCCCCCAATAGCTCAATGGAACCGCTGCTGAGGGACAAGATAAACAACTTGACAAAACCGCTAGGTGCACTGGGACGGCTGGAAGAGTTGGCCCTGCAAGTAGGGCTGATACAGCAGACGCTTACCCCCACCCTGCAAAATCCGCAAAACATCTTGTTCGCCGCCGACCACGGCATTGTGGACGAGGGAGTGAGCAAGTCGCCCAAGGAGATTACCTGGCAACAGCTGAGTCACTTCCTCAAGGGAGGTGCGGGCATCACTTTCCTCTGCCGCCAACACGGCTTCCGGCTGAAGTTGGTGGATGCCGGAGTGGACTACGACCTGCCTTACGAGAAAGGCATCATCAATATGAAGGTGCGCAAGGGCACGCGCAACTATCTGCACGAGGCCGCCATGACGCAGGAGGAGATGGAGCTCTGTATCGAAAGGGGTGCACAAGTGGTACGCGACTGTCACGCCGAAGGTTGCAACATCGTCAGCTTTGGCGAGATGGGCATCGGCAACACCTCATCATCCTCGCTGTGGATGCATGCCTTCACAGGCATCCCGTTGAGGGCATGTGTGGGCGCAGGCAGTGGACTCGACGACGTAGGAGTGCGCCACAAGTACGATGTGTTGCAGCGCAGTTGGAACCACTATCAGGGCAACCATTCGGTGACGGACATCATGCGCTACTTCGGCGGTTACGAGATGGTGATGGCCGTGGGCGCCATGTTGCAAGCCGCTGAGCTGCGGATGGTGATTTTGGTGGACGGATTCATCATGACCAACTGCATGTTGGCTGCCCGTGAGCTTTACCCCGCAGTGACACACTATGCCATATATGGTCACCAGGGCGACGAGTCGGGCCACAAGGCGGTGTTGGATGACTTGCACGCAAAGCCGTTGCTCAATCTGGGACTACGGTTAGGCGAGGGCTCGGGTGCGGTCTGCGCATACCCTATCGTGGAGAGTGCCGTGAGGATGATCAACGAGATGGACAGTTTCCAGTCTGCCTCGATAACCAAATATTTTGAATGACGATGAACACGCTATTGGCCGCATTGATATTTTTCACCCGTCTGCCTCTGTGGCGCATACGCCAGGTACCAGGCGAGAGTTTCAAGTCGGTGGTGAACGCGTGGCCTTTCGTGGGATGGCTCACGGGAGGCGTGATGGTATGCATCTACTGGCTCACGATACCGGTGCTGCCCACCCTAACGGCCGTGGTGCTTGCCCTATGCGGACGGCTACTGCTGACCGGTGCCCTGCACGAGGATGGGTTGGCCGACTTCTGCGACGGGTTTGGCGGAGGCACGGACCGAGAGCGTACCTTGGCCATCATGAAGGACTCTCATATAGGCAGTTATGGAGTCATCGGACTCATCTGTTACTTCATGCTCTTCGCATCGATGATTGGCGGCCTATCTTCCCATCTGGCGTGCATAGCACTGATAGCCGGCGACACGTGGGCGAAGTTTATCGCCTCCAATCTGGTGAACCTGCTCCCCTACGTCCGCAAGGTGGAAGAGAGCAAAGCCGGCGTAGTGTACAACCGCATGCGTCCGCTTCACTTTGTGATAGCTTTGGCAGGCGGTCTGTGTTGGGGCATTTGGTTACTGCCCGATTACTGGTTGGCATTCCTGCTGCCAGTGGTGGTGTTCCTTCTGTTGGTGGCATTGATGCGCAAGCGCATACAGGGCTACACTGGCGACTGTTGCGGAGCCTCCTTCCTGCTTTGTGAGTTGGCTTTTTGGTCAGGCATCTGCGCGACCTATTATGGTGTGGTATAATATATGTAAAAATATATTGTTGCATCCTTTATTTAACTAACTTTGGCCCGTTGAATTCAACGTACGAAGAAAAAGACAATGGCACAGAGATACTATAAGTCAAGCAATGGTAACGCTCACCTTACGCTGTCGGACCGTCCGGGAATGGTGACGGAGAGCCTCATTGTGGAGAACATCGGCCGCATGATGGCCATGGACGATGATGCGGAAGAGAGACCTTGGACGGAGATGAGAAAAGACGTGATGCAATTCTTCCAACACAATCTGGACCAGATACTGGAGATGGCGCACCTGCACGAGGAGTTGGTGGAAATATCCGAAGAGGAGGCCGATGAGATACAGGACTTCACCTTTGAGGAGTGGTTGGCGTGGGAGTTTCAAGGGGCTCCTATATAACATTTATTCATCCCTCCGCTACAGAGAGTCTGATATTCAGCCTATCAAGCGTTCTTTGAGCTAATGCTATCTTTCTCTGTAGCAGTTCTTTCTCGTCAAGTCCAACCTTGCTTTCGTCAAATGGGGTTTTGGTTGTCACCATGACATAAAAGATTCTTGCAATCTTGTTGGCCGTAGCAACAATGGCTTGCAAGTGCCCTCCCTTGGACTTCTGCCTTCGGAAGTACACGCCTAGGCCGGTCTTCACGCTCTTCACGGAATTGGCGCATAGCCTAAACGCCTGCCCGACCCTGTTTTTCTGCTTCGGTACCTTACTTGACAGGAGCTTGCCGCCGGAGACTTTGTTGTTCGGCACAAGGTTGCACCATTTGCAGAAACTCTTGGCAGACGTGAACTTCTCAGCGAAGCCGCTCCCCAGCTCTCCCATGAGGACGGCCAGAGCTCCGAGACTCATGCCCGGCACCTCCATCACGTTCACACCCCACATGGAAAAGGCATGCCTCTCCGCATCAAAGGATATGGCATTCTTCTTTGCCACACGCTTGTTGGTTGGGGTATAGCCATCCATGTCCGTGCCGCAGCCGTCGGTATAGTTGCTTAGTAGTCTGTCCATCTCTGCTTCGCAGTCCGCTATCTGGGTGTGGATGTACTTATACAGGTCATACGACTGCTTCAGCTCAAACAGATGCACGGTGTCCCAAGTGCCTTCAAGCGACTTCTCTATGGTCTCGCGGCTTGCCTTGCAGCGTCTGTCTGCCAGCTGTGCCAGTGACTTCGGGTCATGGTTGCCTGCGATGATGGCCTCAATGATGGCCCGGCCCGACTTGCCGAGAATGTCGCTAATGACCGTGTCAACCTTAATGTTCATCAGCACGAGCGACTTCTGTATGTGCTGTATCTCCTTGCCTGCGCTGCGGAGCATGTTGTCGCGGTGGCGGGCCAGCTCGCGGATGCTGCGAGCGGCGGCATCAGGATGAAAACTCGGCTTCAACAGACCATAGCTGTGCATGAGCATGATCCACTCGGCATCAGCCTCGTCCGTCTTCTTACCCGATACGTTCTTCACGTCCTTGGCATTCGCCAGAAGTACATCGAACCCTCTCTCCTCAAGGAAGAAATACAGCCCTACCCAGTAGGACCCCGTCGACTCCATCGCAACCGTGGTGATGCCGCAAGCCCTGAGCCATGAAGAGATTTCCTCGTAGTCACATGTAAAACTGCCGAAACAGCGGTTGTTCTCGCCGTCGCGATCCTCGGGTACGCAGACCTGCATCTCGCCATAGGCGATGTCGATGCCTGCTGCATTGGGATTGACTATCTTCAGCTTCAAGCCATCCTTTGTCCTTTTTTTTTCTGCCTTACGTGCCATAATTATATAATTTATAAGTGGCAAGTCCGATGCTCCTAAGAATGTGTACTCTCCTATAAGGTCTCCCACGACCAATTATCACTCTACAGGCATACGGAACCAAACTGAATACTGGTCTCAAAGAACCATAGCACATGATGGACTACTTACTTGCCGGTGTAAAAGTAACTTATTTTCAGGTGAATCTGCAGCGGAGGGATGAAAAAATGTTATTTCCCATTTCGCTCAGGGCAGGGCCAGGTGGAAAACTGAATAGTACTTGTCCGTTCGAGAGCACCTTCGTTGGTCACCAAAGCAAATCACCTACTATAATCAGCAACACCGTCAGTGCCTCCACACGGAGGTTGACATGCACGGCAATTTCCATGTCTGCGATAGAAAGTTCACGACAGTTATCCCCTATGTAGGGTTTCCACACCTCGTCGCCAAAGTAGGTGTGTGGGCCACCGAAGCGACAGTCGAGGATGCCTGCCAAGGCCGACTCGGGATAACCGGAGTTGGGACTGGCATGGGCCTTGCCATAATGATGGACAAAACTGAACAGCCGCGGACGGCCCGCTACGAGAATCATCAGCAAGGCAGTCAACCGTGCCGGAATGAAGTTGGCCACATCGTCGATGTGCGCTGCCCAACAGCCAAACTGACGATACCGCTTGTTGCGATAGCCTATCATAGAATCGAGCGTGTTCACCATCTTGTAGGCCAACATGCCCTCCACTCCTAACACCGCATACCAAAACAGCGGGGCGATGACACCATCGCTCAAATTCTCTGCCAACGTCTCGAGGGCAGCCGTACGCACCTCTTGCGCCGACAAGCAGGAAGTGTCGCGGCCCACAATGCGTGCCACCAGCTTGCGCCCCTCCTCTACGGAGCAGTCCACCGCCCGGAATACCATACGCACCTCACGGGCCAACGTGGTGCCTGCCAAGCAATAGAAGACACCAATGACAACAAGGGGTAGCACCAACCACCGGCCTCCTACCCAATCGGCAACCATGAGTAGCCCATGGGCCATGAGGTACACACCGAGGATAAGCACAACAGCCATCAGCGCGCCATTGCACCGGTGATGCGCCCCTCTGTTGAGCCGGTGCTCGCCCCAGGCAATCATCCGCCCGAACCACACGACCGGATGAGGCAGCTGTACAGGGTCGCCCAACCATTTGTCGAGCAACCACCCGACTGCCAAGGGGAGAATCAGACAGAGGCTATCCATTGGTTGATGGCGTTTATGAGTTTATCGTTCTCCTCCGGAGTTTGCGTGGCGATGCGGAAGAAGTGTTCGTCGAGTCCCTCGAAGTTTGAGGCATCCCTTATCAGCAAGCCATGTTCCTGTACCAAATAGTCCTTCAGCGCAGCAGCTTTGCCATAGCGCAAACGGGCCAGCATGAAATGGGTGTCGCTGGACCACACCTCTATCAGTCCAGTGGACGATAAGGCCAACTGCAACCGTTCTTTCTCACGCAGGTAGGCAGCGAGGTCGAATGGCAGATTCATATTTTGGGTAAGGGCATAGAAGCCTGTGGAGATGGCCAAGGCGTTGACCGACCAAGGCATGCGCCGGAGACGGATTTCCTGGAGCAGGCGTTCACTAGCTGTCATATAACCTAACCGCACCCCGGGGATGCTGTAGTGTTTAGTGAGTGAATGTATCAAGATTACGTTGGGCAACTCCACGGCCTCCTGCACGGAGAAGGTACGTTTCAGAGTGAACATCTCGTAGGATTGGTCGATGACGAATATCGTTTGCGGATGTCTCTCGATGAGCCCCAGCAGCGCCTCGCGGCCATACACCTCTCCGGTAGGGTTATTGGGATTGCACAACCACACCAACCGCGCCTCCGCAGGGATTGCGTTAAGCGTGTAGAATGACAACACCCGATGGGCGTGCATACGACAAGCATCGGCATACTCGCTGAAGGTGGGCATCAGCACAGCCGACTTTGCCTCACGAAAGGTTTGGGCTATCAGATAGATGGACTCGGTGGCGCCATTGGTGACGCAGACGTTGTCCGCCCCGATATGGAAGAAGTCGCCAAAGGCTTTCTCCAGCGAGACAGGTACTGGTTCAGGGTAACTGAAGAGTTTGTCGAGCTGGGTCTGAAGGTAAGACTTCAGTACGTCAACCTCGGGATAGTTATAGACATTGGAGCTGAAGTTGCCCTCCAAGGGTCTATTGTAGTTGTGTATGTCGTCGCCGTGTCCGTTAATCATTGTCTTGAAGTATGCTATAGAGCCGTGGCAGGTCGATGTGCTTGCGCACATGGTTAGCCAGCAGGTCATATTGTTGTTCCTTATAGGTTTGATAGTCCGTTGCCGTAGTTGTCTGTTCGGCCTCCCGCAGGTAGGGTGCGAGCAGGAAGTCGATGACTGACGGATTGTCGAGAATCCCATGTATATAGGTTCCCATGCAGCGGCCGTCCACATGGTAGCCTTCCGCATTGCCATCCTTGAGGTGGTTCAGCGGAGTGTCCGCAGCGCCCTCCACCGGCAACGTACGGCCCATGTGTATCTCGTATCCGTCGCATAGCGGGGCGGACTGCATGAAGCGGAACTGCACCCGGCGGGTGGTTTTCTCCCCACTCATGGTAGTGATGGTGGGGAGCAAGCCCAGGCCAGGCAGCGAGGCGATGTCCCCTTCCACCCCGTCGGGGTCGAGCACCTGTTGTCCCATTATCTGGTAGCCACCACAGATGCCCAGCACGGTGGCTCCGCGTCGGTGTGCCTTCAGTATCGACTTGGCTACCCCATTGCGGCGCAGTTCGTAGAGGTCGCCCAAAGTATTCTTGGTGCCGGGGATGAAAATAATGTCCGCCTTCTCCAGTTCTTCGGTATTGTTGGTGTAGAACAGGTGTACCCGTTCGTCCTGCTCCAGCCGATTGAAGTCGGTGAAGTTGGAGATGTGGCGCAACAGGACGACAGCTATGTTTACCAATCCTTGCCGGGTCTGGACCGACTTCTGTCGAAGCTCCACCGAATCCTCCTCGTCAATGTGTATATCATTATAATAAGGTATAACTCCCAACACGGGGATGCCGCACAGTTCCTCCATCATCCGCACGCCCCGCTCGAAGAGACGCAGGTCGCCCCTAAACTTATTGATGAGAATGCCCTTTATCCGCTTGCGGTCTTCCTTGTCCAGCAGCATCACCGAACCGTAGACACTGGCGAATACTCCACCGCGGTCGATGTCACCCACCAGAATGACGTCCGCTTGGGCGTGGCGTGCCATGGACATGTTGACGATGTCCGCCTCCTTGAGGTTTATCTCGGAGATGCTGCCCGCTCCCTCCATCACGATGGGATTGTAGTTCTGGCTCAGTCGGTCGAAGGCGGCGTTTACCTCCCTACGCAACGCATCCCTGCTACCCTTCAGCAGGTAGTCGTATGCGCTTTGATGGCCTATGGGCTTGCCGTGGAGCACAATCTGCGATGTATGGTCGGAGTTGGGTTTCAGAAGCAACGGATTCATGTCCGTATGGCAAGGGACACCTGCGGCCTCGGCCTGCACGGCCTGTGCGCGTCCTATCTCCAGTCCGTCGGGCGTGACGAAGGAGTTCAACGCCATGTTCTGTGCCTTGAAGGGTGCCGGCCGGTAGCCGTCCTGCCTAAAGATGCGGCACAACGCCGTGGCGATAACGCTTTTGCCTACGTCGCTACCCGTGCCTGCTAAAAGAAGAGGATGTAATCTTTTACCGTTCATATCAGCGGCAAAGGTAGCAAATTCCATGAATCGGTGTCCGTCGGCATAGGGAAAGAATAGCATTGGGACAGACAAAAAACTCCCCGATAACCCTTGTGGCCACCGGGGAGCTATAATTATAAACAATGATATTATTCCATCAATTTCTCAATCTCCTTGAACTCAGCTTCCAGACCAAGGTTGTAGTAGATCGTGTAGAGACCGTTCATCCACAACTCCTTGTTGTCCGGCTTCAAGTTTCTTGCCTTCTCATAGTAGGGTCTTGCTGACTCATAGTAAGATTTGATCTTAGCCTGATCCTCTTTGTACTTCGGATCGTTGAGATCTGTCGTAGCCTTGCTTCCGTAGTCCAGGCCCTGCTGGCAGTAGCACAGACCGAGGTTAGAGTAAGCCTCTGCGTAAGCGGGATCTTTCTCGATGGTACGTTTGTAAGCGTCGATGGCCTTTTCGTAGTCCTTCTTGTTCTGATAGAGGTAACCGAGTACATAGAGCATGAACGGTGTCTCACCACCCTTCTGAATCATCTGCTCTGTAAACTGAAGAGCCTCGTCATACTTGCCGGCATTTGAGTAATAGTCGATAAGGTTACCTGAGAAGTAAGGGTAGTCGGGGTACTTCTCGATACCCTCCTTCAGCGTGTTCATCCAGCTGACGGTGTCACCGAGAGCTTTGTAAGCGGAAGCCTGGAATTCCAGAGCGGCCTTTCCATTCTCTTTGTCCTTAGCGGCAATCGGGGTGAACTGGAGCACTTCCTGATAGTGAGCCTTCTCAACTTCGGGGTTGTCCTTGGCCGACTGAGCCATACGGATGGCAGCCAACGAAGCGTAGTAAGCGACAACAGAAGCGAAAGTATCCGTTGCGGCATAGTTCTCTTTCTCCAACAAGGGACTGTTGGCAGAGTTGAGGTACATAGCGAAGAACTTGTAAGCGTTTGCATCGTCGCTCTTGTTGAAGAAGAACACACCACCGTTGATCAAATTCGGGCGATCCATCTTCATAGACTCACCATTAGCTTTGCGGTATTTGATCTTCACTTTACCTTTAGCGTCGGGGATTTGTTCCAGTTTGTCGCACTCTGTGAAGTACTCGAACATCTTGTAGATGCTGTTGTACATCTTCGTAGTATCAAAGGGCTGTTTCAGATAGCCTTTTGTGTTCTCCTCCTCGCTGATCTTCTTTTGGATGTATCCAGCTACATTCCAGGTGCTGGCTTCTTTCTTCATGGTCTCATCAGTCAAAGCCTGATTGATCAGTTTCTCAGCCTGGTCGAACTTTTTGCTGTCGGCCAATGACTTTGCTTCCTTAACGGTCTTCACCTGTGCCGTAGCGAAACAGGAGACAGTCAAAAGAGCTGCTACAAATAAACCTTTTTTCATGTTCTTACGAATTAAAAGTTACTAATAGTGTTATGTTATTCATTGTTGTTTTCATTGTTGTTTTCTGTTGGTGCACCTTCAGTCGTAGTCTCTTCTGTGGGGTTCTCTTCCTCTTCGGTTTCAGAACTTACCTTGCATACCGAAGCGATGCGGTCGTTCCGCTTCTCGAGGTTAATGAGGCGTACTCCCTGTGTGGCACGTCCCATTACGCGGACATCGCTGATCTTCAGACGGATGGTGATGCCGGACTTGTTGATGATCATCAGGTCGTTGTCGTCCGTCACCGATTTGATAGATACCAACTTACCCGTCTTGTCGGTGATGTTGAGTGTCTTCACGCCCTTACCGCCCCGGTTTGTCACACGGTAGTCCTCGACGTCGGTGCGCTTGCCGTAGCCTTGCTCAGAAACCACCATCACAGTCTCGGCCTCCTTGTCCTTGATACAAACCATGCCGATGACTTCGTCTCCACAGTTCTCGTCGAGGGTCATACCCTTTACACCGGTTGCCGTACGTCCCATCTCGCGTACTTTACTCTCGTGGAAGCGAATGGCGCGTCCGTTGCGGTTGGCAAGGATAATCTCGTTGTCGCCGTTGGTCAGTCTCACAGCAATCACCTTGTCATCCTCACGTATGGTGATGGCGTTCACACCATTTTGGCGCGGACGGGAGTATTGCTCGAGGATGGTTTTCTTCACCACACCGTTCTTGGTACAGAATACCAAGTAGTGGCTGTTGATGAACTCAGCGTCTGTGAGGGTCTCAACACGGATGAAGGCGTTGACGGCATCGCCCGACTCAATGTTGAGCAGGTTCTGGATGGCACGTCCCTTGGCGTTCTTGGTACCTTCGGGTATCTCGTACACCTTCAGCCAATAACAGCGTCCCTTTTGGGTGAAGAAAAGCATAGTATTGTGCATCGTGGCCGGATAGATGTACTCCACGAAGTCGGTGTCGCGCGTCTCGGTACCCTTGGCACCTACACCGCCTTTCTTCTGTTGGCGGAACTCGCTGAGCGGAGTACGCTTGATGTAACCCAAGTGAGAGATAGTAATCACCATCTCGTCGTTGGCATAGAAATCTTCGGGGTTGAACTCCTCGGATGAGTAAACGATTTGAGAGCGTCGCTCGTCACCGTACTTTTCCTTCACCTCTATCAGCTCGTCCTTGATGACCTGCTTGCAAAGTTCGTCGTCGGCAAGTACTTTCTCCAGGTAAGCGATTTGCTTCTCTATCTCCTCGTACTCAGCGTGCAGTTTGTCCTGCATCAGACCTGTCAGCTGTCCGAGGCGCATGTCCACGATGGCCTTTGCCTGAACGTCCGACAGACTGAAGCGATTCATCAAATTCTCGATGGCTTCAGCCGGTGTCTTGGCAGCGCGGATGATGTGTACCACCTCGTCGATGTTGTCCGATGCAATGATCAGACCTTCGAGGATGTGAGCTCTCTCGCGTGCCTTCCTCAAGTCGAACTGTGTGCGGCGAATCACCACCTCGTGACGATGCTCCACGAAATACCGGATACACTCCTTCAGGCTAAGACTCTTCGGACGGCCATGCACCAGAGCGATGGTATTGACGCTGAATGAGCTCTGCAATGCCGTCATCTTATAGAGTTTGTTGAGCACCACGCTGGCGTTGGCATCACGTTTCAAATCCACGACGATGCGCATACCCTCGCGATCGGACTCGTCGTTGGCGTTGGAGATGCCGTCAATCTTCTTTTCGTTCACCAAGTCGGCAATGTTCTTGATAAGCTCGGCCTTGTTGACGTTGTAAGGTATTTCGGTGACAACGATCTTGTCGTGCGTAGGGCCTGACTCAATCTCCGCCTTGGCGCGCATCACCACGCGTCCGCGACCGGTCTCGTATGCCTCGCGCACACCCTTTATACCATATATATATGCACCCGTCGGAAAATCGGGAGCTTTGACGTATTGCATCAGCTCGTCCAGTGTGATGTCGTTGTTGTCGATGTAGGCCACGCAGGCGTCTATCACCTCGCCCAGGTTGTGTGTGGGAATGTTTGTCGCCATACCTACGGCGATACCGGAGGCTCCGTTCACCAGCAGGTTGGGGATACGGGTTGGCATCACGGTAGGTTCCTGCAGGGTGTCGTCGAAGTTGTTTTGGAAATCCACTGTCTCTTTGTAGAGGTCCTGCATCATCTCCTCGCCCACTTTCTTCAGGCGCGCCTCGGTGTAACGCATGGCGGCAGCACTGTCGCCGTCGACCGAACCATAGTTTCCCTGCCCGTCGACCAAGGGGTAACGCATACACCAGTCTTGGGCCATTCTTACCAAGGCTCCATATACTGAAGAATCGCCGTGTGGGTGATACTTACCAAGCACTTCACCGACAATTCTGGCAGATTTCTTATAAGGTTTATCGGAAGTGTTTCCCAATTCCATCATACCGTACAGAATACGTCTCTGGACCGGTTTAAAACCATCACGAACATCAGGAAGTGCACGTGCAACGATTACCGACATGGAGTAATCGATGTACGATGTCTTCATCTCCTCTTCGAGGTTGATCTTTATAATCCTATCTTGTTCAAGCATTTAGAATATATATTAATATGTATTTTTCTCGTCGATAAAAATCACGCTAAAGTACTGCTTTTTTATGATATGAAGCCTCATTCAAATGAAAAAAACTCTTAAAAAGCGAATTTAATCCGCGTGACTGACATCTTTGCAACATTGCCACCGCCCATAAAATAGTGGCACATTATTTGTATATCGTATATTAATCATCTTATTGATCCGGTCTTTCATAGAGAAAGGGAACATTTAAGCAACAAACGTAAAACGGTATTTATTTATGGATTATCATTTCTCACCAAAGATATCAGAGGCCATCGAATACGGCAAGAGAGAGGCGGACCTCTACAACAACGACCACATAGGCGCCGAGCATCTGCTCTATGGCATCTATCGGCTGGACGACTACGCCTGTCTGCTGCTCGTGCATCAGCGGCACGTCAGCGATTCCTGCATACGGGAAGGAGCCACGGAGTGCATCAAACAGAACATCTGCAAAGAGCGTGTGCCTGACGACTTCGACCTACCTCTAAACGAATCCGCATCTAGGATACTGAAGCAAAGCCTCTACGAAGCCAAGCGGTTGAACAGCACCGTCGTGATGCCTATCCACCTGCTGCTCGCCATTCTGAAGGACGCAACCAACTGCGCCGCCAGGGTGCTGTGCGACCTCGGCCTTACCTACGACGGCGTGTACCAATTCGCCCTGTCGCAAGTAGAGAAGCAGGACAAGGGACCTGAGTCCGCCCAACAACCCAACGATCGCTACAATGATGACTATGACGACTTCGATGACGATGACGACGAAGATTGTGTGTACCGCAAGGCGGGACCGGCACAGGAAGCGAAGGCAGGCAGTGCCAACTATAATGGTAGCGACACACCTTATCTGGACCGCTTCGGCACAGACCTCACCAAGGAGGCGGAGAAGAACAACATTGACCCAGTCATAGGCCGCGACCGCGAGATAGAACGCACCGTTCAGATACTGAGTCGGCGGAAGAAGAACAACCCCATACTGATAGGCCGTCCGGGGGTGGGAAAGACTGCCATCGTGGAAGGCTTGGCAAACAGAATCATCGAGCACAGCGTGCCAAACTGCCTCTACGACAAACGCATCATATCGCTGAATATGGGCGAGATAGTGGCAGGGACGAAGTACCGCGGTCAGTTCGAAGAGCGGCTGAGCGCTATAATTAAGGAGGTACAGAATCATCCGAACATCATCTTGTTCATCGACGAGATACACACCATCGTCGGTGCAGGATCAGCCTCCGGCTCCATGGACGCTGCCAATATGCTGAAGCCCGCCTTGGCACACGGCGACCTGCAATGTATTGGCGCCACCACGCTGGACGAGTACCGCAACACCATCGAGAAGGACGGCGCTATGGAACGCCGTTTCCAGAAGATTATGGTGGAGCCCACCACGGCAGACGAGACTCTTGCCATCCTGCAAACCCTGAAATCGAGATACGAGGACTATCACAACGTGACCTATACCGACGAAGCTCTGAAGGCTTGCGTGCGGCTGACAGACCAATACCTCACCGAGCGTTGCTTCCCGGACAAGGCTATCGACGTGATAGACGAGGTTGGCTCGCGTACGAAACTGAAGAATGTGAAGGTGCCCGACGAGATTGTAGCACAGGAGAAGAAGATCATAGAGGCACAGCAGAACAAGGCCGAGGCCGTGAAGGCACAGAACTTCGAACTGGCCGCAAACTACCGCGACCAAGAGAAGAACTTGACCTATCAGCTGAGCATCATGCGCGAGGAGTGGCAAGTGCGGAAGCGGGAGTATAAAGAGGTGGTAGACGAGGCACAGATTGCTGAAGTGGTGTCCATGATATCCGGTGTGCCGGTGCAACGCATAGCCCAGTCGGAGCACGAGAAGCTGCGCTCCATGGACAAGGACCTGAAGCAGAAGGTAGTGGATCAGGACGAGGCTGTGGACAAGGTAGTGAAAGCCATTCAACGAAGCCGTGTCGGCATGAAAGACCCCAACCGACCAATCGGTATCTTCATGTTCATGGGATCGACAGGTATAGGAAAGACGTTATTGGCGAAGGAGGTTGCGAAATGCCTGTTCGGCTCCACCGAGGCACTCATCCGTGTAGACATGAGTGAGTACAGCGAGGAGTACACTGTCTCGCGCCTTATCGGCTCCGCGCCGGGCTACGTGGGCTATGGCGATGGAGGCCTCCTGACCGAGAGGGTTCTCCGTCACCCCTACTCGGTGGTGCTGCTCGACGAAATAGAGAAGGCGCATGGTAAGATATTCAACCTGCTGCTGCAGGTGATGGACGAAGGACGCCTGACCGACGGCACCGGCAGGTTGGTAGATTTCCGCAACACTGTCATCATCATGACATCCAACGTGGGCACACGTCAGGCGAAGGAAATGGGACAGGGCATCGGATTCCGCACACCCGGTGAGGTAAGCGGGACCTACTCCGCCGACATCATACAGAAAGCCATGAAAAAGACCTTCTCGCCGGAGTTTCTGAACCGTATCGACGAAGTGGTCACCTTCCATCCGTTATCGCAGAACTCCATCGAGAAGATTGTGGAGTTGGAGCTGGCGGTGGTAGACGAACGGCTGAAGCCTATGGGACACAAGCTGAAAGTAACCGACAAAGCCAAGCACCTGTTGGCCGCCAAGGGCTTCGACCCACAGAATGGAGCCCGTCCGCTGAAGCGGGTTGTGCAGTCCATGGTGGCGGACAAGATAGTGGAGCTGCTACTCGACGACGGCATCCAGTCCGAAGCGGAGATTGTGGTGGATACGGACAAGAAGCAATCCGACCAGCTCTCCTTCAGGGTCAAGCAACAATATAAATAAAGGTAATAAGGTCATTCAGACAAAATGTCAGACAGCTTCTGTCTGGCATTTTTTTTGCTACGCCTTCGTCAACATTAGTACAACAATTAATACTTCATACAATATGCAAAAAGGTAATATTGGTGTTACAACAGAAAACATCTTTCCTGTAATCAAAAAGTTTCTGTATAGCGATCATGAAATCTTCCTTCGCGAAATAGTTTCCAATGCCATCGATGCCACCCAGAAGTTGAAGACGCTGGCCTCTAAAGGCGACTTCAAGGGCGAGTTGGGCGACCTGTCCGTGCACGTATCACTCGGTAAGGACACCATCACCATCTCCGATAGAGGCATCGGTTTGACGGCAGAGGAGATTGACAAATACATCAATCAGATAGCCTTCTCGGGCGCGAACGACTTCCTGGAGAAGTATAAGGACGATGCCAACGCCATCATCGGACACTTCGGACTGGGATTCTACTCGGCGTTCATGGTAGCCAAGAAGGTGGAGATTGTCACAAAGTCATACAAGGACGACGCGAAGGCTGTGAAATGGATTTGCGACGGCAGCCCCGAATTCACCATCGAGGAGACGGAGAAGGCCGACCGTGGTAGCGACATCATTCTCTACGTGGACGATGACTGCAAGGAGTTCCTCGAGGAAGGACGCATCCAGTCATTGCTGAAGAAGTACTGCCATTTCCTCCCCATCCCTGTCGTGTTCGGCAAGAAGAAGGAGTGGAAAGACGGCAAGCAGGTGGACACCGAAGAGGACAACGTGATAAACGACACTACTCCGCTCTGGACCAAGAAGCCGTCGGAGCTGAAGGACGAGGACTACAAGAAGTTCTACCGCGACCTCTACCCCATGTCCGACGAACCGCTGTTCTGGATTCACCTGAACGTGGACTACCCCTTCAACCTGACCGGTATCCTCTACTTCCCGAAGGTGAAGAGCAACATCGAGCTGCAGCGCAACAAGATTCAGCTCTACTGCAACCAAGTCTACGTGACCGACTCCGTGGAAGGCATCGTACCGGACTTCCTCACGCTGTTGCATGGTGTCATCGACTCTCCGGACATCCCCTTGAACGTGTCACGTTCGTACCTGCAGAGCGACTCCAACGTGAAGAAGATTTCCACATACATCTCCAAGAAAGTGTCTGACCGCCTGCTCTCCATCTTCAAGAACAACCGTACGGAGTTCGAGGAGAAGTGGGACAACCTGAAGATATTCATCCACTACGGCATGCTGACGCAGGAGGACTTCTACGACAAGGCTGCACAGTTCACCCTGCTGAAGGATACGGACAACAAGTACTACACGTTCGAGGAGTACAAGACCCTCGTGAAGGACAACCAGACCGACAAGGAAGGAAACCTCATCTACCTCTATTCGAACAACGTGGAGGAGCAGTACAGCTACATCGAGGCCGCCAAGAACAAGGGCTACAACGTGTTGCTGATGGACGGACAGCTGGATGTGGCTCTCGTCAGCCTGCTCGAGCGGAAGCTAGAGAAGTGCCGCTTCACCCGTGTGGACAGCGAAGTGACAGACCGCTTAATAGCCAAGGAAGACCAGCAGACCAACACACTGGAAGCCGAGAAACAGGACATGGTGACCGCCGTGTTCCGCAGCCAACTGCCGAAGGTGAAGAACGTTGAGTTCAACGTGGAGGTACAGTCACTGGGCGAGAACAGCAGCCCGGTACTCATCACCCAGAGCGAATACATGCGCCGAATGAAGGAGATGGCAAACATACAGGCAGGTATGAGTTTCTATGGCGACATGCCCAACATGTACAACATCGTGGTGAATGCCGACCACAAGTTGGTGAAGAACATCCTAGAGCACTCCGACAGTAGCTGCAAGGAAACCGTGGAGCCCATCGTGAAAGAGATGAAGGAGCTGACAGATCGCCGCAACCAACTGCACGACGCTCACAAGGGCAAGAAGGACGAGGAGATTCCTACTGCCGAAAAGGACGAGCTGAACGACATCGACAAGAAGATTTCTGAGAAGAAGTCGGAGAAAGAGACCATCTTCGGCAACTATGCCGCCGGCGACAAGACCGTGAAACAGTTGATAGATTTGGCTCTGTTGCAGAACGGCATGCTGAAGGGTGAGGACCTCAACAACTTCATCAAGCGTAGCATCGAGATGATTTAACGAAAGATCTTTCTTGATTGTATAAAACAACGCGGGGTGCGTGGATTAAGTTCCAAGCACCCCGCTCTTGTTTTATTTTCGCATATTGAAATTACCTCGCAAGTATATAGTCAACAGACAAAAACGTGTTTGGTTCATGAGCTTTAGCTCTTGGGCACATGAGCCGTGGGTCATGTGGCATTGAGCCTAGGCTCATCGGCACTTGAGCCTTAGGTCATTGGTCATTGAGCCAAGGCTCGTTTTGGGGATTACCAGTTATATGTAAGGCCGAAGCTCAGCAACTCCTTCAACTGGAAGTAGTTGTAACCCTCCTTCTTCGTCACGCCATCGTCGAAACGGGCATGCACGAACAGTTTGGTGGAGAGATAACGATTGAGGTTGAAGTTGAACGTGTTCTCCCACTCGGCCTGCGACTTGTGGTAGGTCGTAAAGTAAGAGATTCGCGACTCCCACTCCACTTGCGAGATAATCTTCCAGGTGGAAGTCACCTGCACGTTCGAACCTAAGTCGTGCTTGAACTTCTCGCCCTCGTCCACACTGAAGCTCGTCTCGTCCACCTCTTCCTTGGCCACGTAGGTCATCTTGTAGGAGAGCGGAGCCACCACAGCAGACACGGTATACTTCTTCGTGGAGCGCTTGTAGTCCATACCAATGTCGAACTTCAGGTAAGCAGGAGAGAGGAAATTGGAAATCACATCGGACTTGTTCGACTTGTAGCTGGGGAACAGCTGTGTGTAGAACTCTGCCTGGATGGTGTAGTACCAATGCTTGGCAGCCTGCAGGCCGAGTTTCGAGGTCAAGCGGATGAGGTCGTTGTTGGTCTTGTACTTGTGGAGCGTGTCCGAGCGCGAGCTCAGGAATCCCAGCTTCCACTCCAACTTATTGTCCCACTGTATCTTCTGCTTGTCGTTGTAGTTAGCTTCTATCGTCAGACCGGAGAGCAAGGTGTTGTTGCTCTCACCACCTTTGTACCAGTTGCCCGAGATGTAGTTCTGTGTGAACTGCAAGTAGGCCTTGCCGGACTTGGTCCAGAAGTTTGGCTTCTTCAGCCTAAGCTCCGAGTCGAGCGTCTGGTCCTCCTGCAGTCGGGTGTCCACCAGGTCCATCACCTGCTCGTCGCGGCGCAGGTTCTTCACCGCGTCCTTCTTGAAGGTGCGTTGGCTATTCACCTCCTGTTCCATGTAGCGCACAGCGGATGGGTCAGTGAGGTAGACGTTGAGCAGCGTGCGGTCTATCGAAGCGTTCAGCTCCTCGTTCGCCTCCAGCTCGCCGTCGGTCAGAGGCACCAGGTAATCGTTTGTGGACGACTTCTCCTGCCCACTGCCGTTGATGGAGTTGCTTATCACGCCTCCGTACACCGTCACCGGCACGAACAGCCGATAGTAGTCGGGGTTAACGCGTACGATGCGCCCCATCCAGGTGGAGTCCATCTGGTACTTGTTCACCATCACTGTCAATGAGTCGGAATAGTCGGTCATTACCCTATTATATATCTCTTTATTCTTAAGGCGCTGTTGGTAGTTGGTAACGGACTTCTGGGCCGAGCCTCCCACGGCAACCGACGCAAGCAGTACTGTGCATAAAGCGTAACGTATCTTCATCTTTTCATTTTTTTCATTCAGTCAAAGGGGTAGCGTGAGCCAATGGCACCGGAAGCCATATGGGTTCCAAGCCTATACATGTAGCGGCGACTCCGCATATCATCGGCAAAGTTAATCTTATTTTTCAAACTTAAGAACACATTTTCCGGCTTTAACTCAAAAACATGCTACGCGGAAGATGTTTTTCGGGAAAAGGTTCTAAGGTTCATCCTTTTTTTCTAATTTTGCAGTTTGAATGCGGATGAGCATTCTTAGGACAAGAAATTAGAAATACATAAAACTATATTATTGTGGCAGAAACAAAATATATCTTCGTTACAGGCGGTGTTGCTTCGTCATTAGGAAAAGGCATCATATCGTCCTCCATCGGTAAGTTGCTTCAAGCCAGAGGCTACAACGTTACCATACAGAAATTTGACCCCTACATCAACATCGACCCCGGCACGCTCAACCCCTATGAGCACGGCGAATGCTATGTGACGGTAGACGGACACGAAGCGGACCTCGACCTCGGTCACTACGAGCGCTTCCTCAGTATCCAGACAACAAAGGCCAACAACATCACTACCGGACGTATCTACAAGAGTGTCATCGACAAAGAGCGCCGGGGCGACTATCTGGGAAAGACCATTCAGATTATACCTCATATCACGGACGAAATCAAGCGCAACGTGAAGTTGCTTGGCAATAAGTACAAGTTCGACTTCGTCATCACCGAGATTGGCGGTACCGTAGGCGACATCGAGTCGCTCCCCTACCTGGAGAGCATCCGCCAGTTGAAGTGGGAGCTTGGCCGCAACGCCTTGTGTGTACACTTGACCTACGTGCCCTTCCTGGCAGCCGCCAAAGAATTGAAGACCAAGCCGACACAACACTCAGTGAAGGAGTTGCAGTCCGTCGGCATCCAGCCGGACATCCTAGTACTGCGTAGCGAGCACGATCTGAACGCCAACCTCCGCAAGAAGGTGGCCCTCTTCTGCAATGTCGACGAGAACGCCGTGGTGCAGTCCATGGACATGCCCACCATCTACGAGGTACCTCTGCGCATGCACGAGCAGGGACTGGACAAGACCATCCTCGCCAAGATGGGCCTGCCTACCGACGGAGAGCCCAACCTCGACTCGTGGAAGAAGTTCCTCGACATGCGCCATGCCGCTACCGAAGAGGTACGTATAGCTCTCGTGGGCAAATACGTAGACCTGCAGGATGCCTACAAGTCCATCCTCGAGTCGCTGTCGCAAGCCGCTACTTACAACAACCGCAAACTGAAGATTGAATACGTGAACAGCGAATACCTGACCGAGGACAACGTGGCCGAGAAGTTGGACCATGTCAACGGCGTGGTCATCTGCCCGGGATTCGGACAGCGCGGCATCGAGGGCAAGTTCGTAGCCGCCAAGTACTGCCGCATCCACAACAAGCCCACCTTCGGCATCTGCCTGGGTATGCAGTGCATGGCCATAGAGTTCGCCCGCAACGTACTGGGCTACGCCGATGCCAACTCGCGTGAGATGGACGAGAAGACTCCGCACAACGTGATAGACATCATGGAGGAGCAGAAGTCCATCACCAACATGGGTGGCACCATGCGACTGGGAGCTTACGAATGCATCATCGACCACAACTCGCGGACTTTCGAGGCTTATCACAAGGACCACATCATCCAGGAGCGTCACCGCCACCGCTATGAGTTCAACAACGCCTATCGGACAGAGTTCGAGAAAGCCGGCATGAAGTGCGTCGGCATCAACCCCGAAGCCGACCTGGTGGAGATTGTGGAGATACCGGGACTCAAATGGTACATCGGTACACAATTTCATCCGGAGTACAGTAGCACGGTGCTCAACCCGCACCCGTTGTTCCTTTCTTTCATCAAGGCCGCTATCGAGAAATAACACATTATTATATATAACGTATCACAACATTCAATGGAAAAAAATACGCTTATCGGATTCACCTTGATTGGTGTCGTACTCGTCGGGTTCAGTTGGTTCAACCGGCCGAGTGCGGAACAACAGGCGCAAATGAAACGTTACCAGGACTCCCTGCAGACCGTGCAGCAGCAACAAGAGGCTGAGAAGGCACACGAGGAGGCCCTCGCCAAGGCACAGATTGCCGCTATGGCACAGGACTCTACCTCGCTCCTCTTCAATGCACGCAACGGCAACGACACGGTGGTGACGCTGAAGAACGACCTCGTGGAGCTGAAGTTCTCCAACAAGGGCGGCATCATCAGTTCGGCCAAGTTGCTGGATTACAACGGGCAGGACGGGAAACCCGTCGTGCTGTTCAACAACCAGGATGCCCACCTCAACTTCGCCTTCAACGGAAAGACGGAGAATATCATCACCGAGGACCTCTACTTCACCCCCGTCAACGTGACCGACTCCACCCTGACCATGCGTCTGCAGACCAGCGGTGCGGGATACATCGACTTCAATTACCGCCTGCCACATCATAATTATATGGTGGACTTCACCATACAGGCAAGCCATATGGACAACTTCTTTGCCCCATCCGTCAGCACGGTGGACGTCAACTGGCAGCAAAGCACCCGCCAGTTGGAAAAAGGCTTCACCTTCGAGAACCGCTACACCTCACTCACCTACAAGATGAAGGACGAGGGTACCGATTACCTCAACGAGGGCCGCGACACAGAGAAGGACATCGAGGAGCGACTCGACTGGATTGCTTTCAAGAACCAGTTCTTCTCCTCCGTGATGATAGCTTACCAGGATTTCGACAAGGTGCACCTCTCCTCGAAACTGAGAGAGAAAGGCAGCGGTTACCTGAAGGACTACAAGGCCACCATGACGGCCTTCTTCGACCCCACAGGCAAGCAAACCACCTCCATGCAGTTCTACTTCGGCCCCAACCACTACAAGACCCTGCAGCGGATGGACCACTTCGCTGCAGGCGACAAGGACCTCGACATGCAGGAGCTCGTCTACCTGGGATGGCCGCTGTTCCGCTGGATCAACCGCTTCTTCACCATCTACATCTTCGACTGGCTCTCGGGCTGGGGATTACCTATGGGACTGGTGTTGCTCTTCATGACCATCATCGTGAAGGCGCTCGTCTATCCGGCAACCTACAAGAGCTACATGTCGTCGGCCAAGATGCGTGTGCTGAAGCCTTACGTGGACGAGATCAACAAGAAATATCCCAATCAGGAGGACGCTATGAAGAAACAACAGGAGGTGATGGGCCTCTACAGCCGCTACGGCATCAGCCCCATGGGAGGCTGTCTACCTATGCTCATCCAGATGCCGGTCTTCATCGCCCTGTTCAACTTCGTGCCTAATGCCATCGAGCTCCGTCAGCAGAGCTTCCTCTGGGCACCTGACCTCTCCACCTATGACGACATCATCAGCTGGGGAGTGCACATCCCTGCCCTGGGCGACCACTTGAGCCTCTTCTGCTTGCTCTTCAGTGTCACCAACATCCTCAACACATGGATCATGATGCGCCAGCAGGACGCTGCCACACAGCAGCAGATGCCAGCCATGAAGTGGATGATGTACCTCATGCCGGTGATTTTCATCTTCATCTTCAACGACTATTCAGCTGGACTCAACTACTACTACTTCGTGTCCGGACTCATCAGCATCATCATCATGGCCATTCTCCGCAAGACTACGGATGACAAGGCTCTGCTTGCCAAACTGGAGGCACGCATGCAGGCCAACAAGAACAATCCGAAGAAGAAATCGAACATGATGGCCAAGCTGGAGGCTTTGCAGAAGGAGCAGGAGCGCATAGCCCGCGAACGTGAAGCCCACAACAAGAAACGCTAACAGACGACTGCACCCATGGTGCAGAGTTTACTCATACGGAAGCGGTTCCGACAATGTCCTATACAGAGACCTGTCGGAGCCGCTTTTTCATTCTCTCCCCGTTTGTATTATTCCACGCTTTTCACGACCTTTGCACTATAAACAATATCTTCGTATGAAAACAAACTTAATCGTTATGACCGCAACAGCGATGCTTGCTTCGTGCGCCCCGCAAAAGACGGAGCCGACCGAAGCGCCTATCGGCAAGCAGGAAATCACCATCTCCGACGGTCGTCTCACCCCCGAAGCACTCTGGGCCATGGGACGCATCGGCGGACTGTCCGTCTCGCCCGACGGGAAGAGAGTAGTGTATACAGTAGCCTATTACAGCGTTCCCCAGAACAAGAGCCACCGGGTGATCTACACCATGAACGCCGATGGCACCGACAACCGCCAGCTCACCACCAGCGCCAAGAGCGAGGGCGAGCCATGCTGGATAAAGGGCGGCACCAAGATTGCCTACCTCAGCTCGGAGAACGGCAAGAGTGAGATATGGGAGATGAACCCCGACGGCACCGACCGCCAAGTGATTTCCTCCTACGACGGCGAAATCGAGGGCTTCAGCTTCTCGCCCGACGAGAAGAACATCCTCTTCGTGGCACAGGTGAAGTACGGACAACGTACCGTCGACCTCCACCCCGACCTGCCCAAGGCTTCGGGCATCATCGTCACCGACCTGATGTACAAGCACTGGGACGAGTGGGTAGAGACCATTCCCCACCCCTTCGTTGCCCCCTTCGACGGCAGCAAGATGGGACAGGCCAAGGACATCCTCGAGGGTGAACCCTACGAATCGCCCATGAAGCCCTTCGGCGGCGTGGAGCAGCTGGCGTGGAGCCCCGACTCGAAGACCATAGCCTACACTTGCCGCAAAAAGACCGGTAAGGAGTATGCCGTCTCCACCGACTCCGACATCTACCTCTATGACGTGAAGAGCGGCAAGACGCAGAACCTCTGCAAGGACTTCACCACCACCGTCAACATCGGCGGACGACTTGTTGAGAATGGCGATACCGTGAGTGAGTCCTCTGTCCGCACTGCGATGGAGGACCTGAACAAGGGCTACGACATCAACCCGAAATTCTCGCCCGACGGCAAATACATCGCTTGGCAGAGCATGGAACGCGACGGCTACGAGAGCGACCGCAACCGTCTCTGCGTGTTCGACCTCAGCGAGCATAAGAAGTTCTACGTCACCGAGGCATTCCAGAGCGGCGTGGACGACTATTGCTGGGACGGCAACTCGCAACGCCTCTACTTCATCGGCGTATGGCACGGCACTACGATGATTTACCGCACCGACCTCACAGGCGTCACCGAACGTCTCACCGAGGGCGACTACGACTATGCTTCCGTAGCCATGGCGGGCAACAACGTCATTGCCAAGCGCCACTCCATCAGTGCGTCGGACGACATCTACATGCTCGACACGGAGAGCCGCGAGGTGAAACAGCTCACCACGGAGAACAAGCACATCTTCGACCAGCTCGCCGTGGGGAAAGTGGAGCCCCGTTGGACCAAGACAACCGACGGCAAGCAGATGCTCTCGTGGGTCATCTATCCACCTCACTTCGATCCGGCAAAGAAGTACCCCACCCTGCTCTTCTGCGAAGGCGGTCCGCAGAGCCCCGTCAGCCAGTTTTGGTCCTACCGATGGAACTTCCAGATAATGGCGGCTCACGACTATATCATCATCGCCCCCAACCGTCGCGGCCTTCCGGGCTTCGGCATGGAGTGGCTCGAGGAGATTAGCGGCGACTACAGCGGCCAGTGCATCAAGGACTATCTCACTGCCATTGACGACATCGCCCAGGAGCCCTATGTGGACAAGGATCACCTGGGTTGCGTGGGCGCCAGCTTCGGCGGATACTCCGTCTACTACCTTGCCGGTCACCACGACAAGCGCTTCAAGGCCTTCATCGCCCACGACGGCATGTTCAACATGGAGCAGCAGTACCTCGAGACAGAGGAGGCATGGTTCACCAACTGGGACCTCGGCGGTGCCTATTGGGAGAAGGACAATGCAGTGGCTCAGCGCACCTATGCCCAGTCGCCCCACAAGTTTGTCGACAAGTGGGATACCCCCATCCTCTGCATCCATGGCGAGAAGGACTATCGCATCCTCGCCTCACAAGGCATGTCCGCCTTCAATGCCGCTGTGATGCGTGGCATCCCCGCCGAACTCCTCATCTACCCGGACGAGAACCACTGGGTGCTCAAACCCCAGAACGGTATCCTGTGGCAACGCACCTTCTTCAGCTGGTTGGACAAATGGCTGAAGTGACGCTCCGCCGTTAAATGATTTATGGAATCCTCCACCGGTAACCTGTACAAGATGCCGATGGAGGATTTTCCATAATGGCGCTTCCTTCATAGAACCAATCCCCTGATGCTATATAATCTCCCTAGGACAATGCCCAATGAGGGGTAGGTCATCGGCACTTGAAGTAGTACTTCGTTGGGCTTTGAAGTATACTTCGTTTTTCTTCAACTCTGACCTTTACGTTTCACGCCCATAGCGCATTCATTTACTGAAAGACTTCACACTGGATTTATTCCTCCCCCCTAAATCGCCTTACGATAGCCAAAGCCCTCACCTGCTTAATGGCGCACACAATCTCCACGAACGTTTAAAAGCCGCGGCCCAGGAAACTTTTTTGGACGAAATATTTTGCCAGTTCAAATAATAGTTCTACTTTTGCAGTCGCAAAACAAGGATGGTTCCGTAGCTCAGCTGGATAGAGCAACGCCCTTCTAAGGCGTGGGTCGAGCGTTCGAATCGCTCCGGAATCACTTAACGTTTGGTTTTGCACTAGCTTTCCGCAAGGGAGCCACGGGGTGTAGCGCAGTCCGGTTAGCGCACCTGCTTTGGGAGCAGGGGGTCGTGGGTTCGAATCCCGCTACCCCGACTTTTGACGAGAGGAACAGACTTCAAAGGTTTGCTCCTCTTTTTTTTTCATCAAGGCACATGTTCACCCGAAATATTTTGAAATTGTGTTTATGGTAATCTATTTACTATTTGGTCGCTAGGCGGTTTAAACAGTCAGTAAATGGTGGTTAACTATGAGTTTTCTGTGTTTGCACCGACATCCCCTGTAACCGACAATCTTCTTGTCGTCGTTGACACCTACGTATATCACTCCTCCAACAGCGCCTTGTAAATCTCCGCATCTGAGTCGTTGTGACAACAGAGTATCACGTCGCCTTTGTATTTGTAGGACTTCATGTACTTCACAATCACACCGAGGGCAATCTTCGCGGCTCGCTCCAGAGGGAAACCATTGGAGCCGGTGCTGATGCAAGGGAAGGCGATGCTCATCAGGCGATGCTTGATGGCGATATTCAATGATGTGCGGTAACATGACGCCAACGACTTGTCCTCACCATTGTCGCCTCCTTGCCACACCGGGCCCACTGTGTGGATGATGCGTCTGCAAGGCAGATTATAGCCATCCGTCAGCTTGCTCCGTCCAGGGGCACAACCATTCATCTTCCTGCACACCTCCAAAAGCCCCGGACCTGCCGCGGCATGTATGGCTCCGTACACGCCACCGCCTCCCAAGAGGGTCGTGTTGGCAGCGTTCACTATGACATCCACCCGCAACTTCGCAATGTCGCCCACAACCACCTTTATCGGGTTCTTCAGTTTATCCGTAAAGCTATGGTCGCTCCAATAAAAATGCTTTTCGTCCAACAAATAGAGTCTATGACTATAATCAAATTCACGCGGGCTTTCGCACACACCGTCCGAGCGCTCCAGTATGGGCAAGTCATAGTCCGGCTCTATGGGTACTTGATTCATCATGTCGTCAAACCCCACGGGTTGGCGCATCGCCTCGTTCCACTCTTTATCAAGGGAATAGCCATGTGCGGGCTTCGTCAGCTTACAGCCAAAGTTCTCACGTGCGTAATCCTTCAGCGTCGAGCCATTTGAATCGACACAAAACGGCATCTTATGGAGTTTAATCTTATGTTTTTTTGCAATTAAATAGGCTGCGTAAGGTATTTTGAGGAGAAGAACTTGCGTCTTTCCCCAGGCATGGCAGACATCCATCACCACGAAATATTCGTTGGGCCTTATGATGTTCTCCTTAAAAGGAAACGGATTATCGTTATGATGGTCATCCATAAAGCGCTCGATGGAAAAAAATTTCGTGGATGCGATGAGGATACGCACCCTGTGAAGCGGTCGCTGCAGCTTTGTGGTTGTCTCCATGAAACTGCCCGCACGCAACACCTGGCCGACGCGGTAGAGATTATCGACATCGAACTCCGCATCGGTGTCGCGGTAGTAGAACCGCATCGGGTACAACATATCTCTAACCGCATAATATGTCAACGAGTCCTCAAATTTCTGCTTGTTGAACACCGTAAAGTACTTCTCCACAACCATCTTCGGCACGTAGGGATTTTCCGACATCCATTCCGGAATATCGTTGTCCATCTCCTCCTCTGGAATGTAAGGGGAGTTCGCCCAATCCCTTACGGACCTGCACTTATCGTATACTTTGCGGCTGCCGTCGGGGAAGAGCAGGTAACAGGCACGCTCGTCCTCGGCGTACCAGCAGTCCTTCTTCTCATAGTTGTTCCAGTAGATTCTCGAATACTTCATAGGGAAGAGCCAAGAGCCGTCGCTCCGCAATATACCGTAGTCTTCGGCCGTGAATCCGGTCTTAGGGTCTTTCACGTCATTGCCATTCTCGTCGGTCCGTTTCTTTTGGCACACCACCACACCATTCTCAAAGTGCAAGGGGCCGCTGAACCACATGTCCACTATCGGACGGCCGTCGTAGAAGGCAGCTCCGTAGCCACCGCCGTTCTTTATGAAGGTCAAATAGATGCCCTGGCGCAGCACAGGGTCGAGCCCTTCGTACGAGAAGTCGTTCACCGGTTCCAACTGTTCGTTGACGAAAACCCACCGTCCTTCCCAAGTAAGGGCCGGTGCGATGCCGTTGTGGAACACCCTCACGGCTTGGAACTTCGTCTTCTTACCCACGGCCGTCTGGTTCTTGAACGGACAGAACTCGCCGTCCTCCAACAACCATCCCTTCACACCATCAGCATCGATGGCGAAATAACCGTTCTTGTTCTTTCCGTGGGCGTTGATTTGGGTGAAGGTGAAATCCGTGACAGCGTCGCCCATCTCATCCACTAGTCCCCAGCCCTCTCCTATCTTGGCACGGGCAGTACCTCCCCAGAACACGCCAAGGTGCGTCAGGCCTTTCGACAAAGGAATCGCCTCCTCGCCCTTCAAATTGATGGTGCTGTAGACGTCGCCCTTAATCAGGCGGATGTAACCATCGTCGTCAAAGTCGAGGATGTTGTCGTACTCGCAGGGAACGACCACCTTTAAGTCCTCGTCCACGAGGCCGTAGAGCTTCCCTTCCTTGATGATTGTGAAGCCGGACTTGTTCATCGTCTCAGGACTTTTCTGTTTTCACACCGTTAGATAGGTACCACACCATGGTCACGTTTTGCGAGGCGACAAGGTCATCGGGATGGATGTCGAGCGAGGAAGGATCGCAGCAGAGTGCCTCGTCGGCTTCGTGGATGTTGCGGGCCTGCGAGTAGATATGTAGTTCGTGCACCGAATAGTCAATCTGCTTCACAAGTCCCAGCTTGCAACCGCAGGCTTTGGCCATGATGGAGGCTTTCTCCTTCGCGTCCTTGACAGCCCGCTCCAACATCTTCAGTTCGAACGGCCTCGGGTCCTTCACCGTGTATCCTATGCTTATCTCCGCCTGCTTCAGCTCGCGGCCTATCAGCCGGACGAGGTTATTGAGCAACACGTTGTCCATCCCCAGGTCTATCTTCACGTTGTGGTTCAGCAGGAAGCCCAGGAAGATTTCTCCCTTGTAGTGGTTATGCTTGTCGTACTCGCTTTGTGTTTTCTTGTCGATGTCCAGGCTTTTCGTCTTGGGTAGTGCGGTGTCGAGTTTCAGCTCCAGCATTATGTTCTTCAGTTTGTCCGTGTCGCTCTTTGCCTGTGCGTACGCCTGTTCGTAGCTGTCGTGGAGGCTTACCAACGATAGTCCCACACGTGTCACATCCGGCACAACGTGTATTGCGCCATTGCCGGTCACCGTTATCAATTTCTCGTCCATAGTGTCATGTCTTTATAGTTTTACATTAAGGGGCAAATGCTTCCTCGTTTTATTCTCTTTGCAAATATATGTCTTTCAGCTGAACATTGCAAATTATTCTGACACGTTCGTCACCTGCACCACAATTCCATGATTGCCAAGGATATTAATATCATTCCAAGAGAAGGTTGCTAAACAAAAAATTCCCCGATATCACATCGAGGAACCTTACATACCATAATTATTAATCAACATGTGAGCGGTAAGCGGGGCTCGAACCCGTGACCTTCGGCTTGGGAAGCCAACGCTCTACCAACTGAGCTATTACCGCTTGATATCTCTTCTATATAAATCAATATCAACTAATGTTCCGACTCTACAGCGGCGAATCCAGATACTGCATACGCCAAACTGTTGTGTCATCAATATACCTCTACCTTTGCCG
>CAVINS010000011.1:27267-56151 GCA_963643925.1 Bacteroidaceae bacterium | reverse complement strand
CAACAACCCAAAACATAAAACCCAAAACCCAAAACTGTCCGAAGGACAACTCAACTGCCCGGATGGCAACTCAACCCTCAACGTCGAGAGGGGAACCCTCTCGAAAAGACCCTAATGGCCTGGGGATGAAGAAGGCCAAGAGTAATGAACCGAACCCTACAACTGCAGCCTCCCGACGGGAGAGGGGAGAGCCCCCGTCCGGAAGGGGACATTCCAATCCCCCGAAGGGAGCCGGCAGATGGGATACTAAAGACATGAAGAAACGATGAAAAGCCAAACTTGGAAAACCATCCTGCAGATAGCCATCTCGTTCCTCACCGCCATCGCCACCACGCTGGGAATCACCAGCTGCATGGGGTGAAAGATGCTAGAGAAAAGAAGTTGTATTCATTGTGATTTATTTAGAGCGAGAGGGGATGACCGTAGGGCCGTCCCCTCTTTCGCATATCTTCTTTCCTCCTCGGAGTTTTCCCTCCCCCGGACTTCTTCCTCGGACTATTTTCTTCCTCGTGAAAAGGAGTAAGCCGGAGAGAGGGGAGCTTGTCATTCTGGGGGGGCCGTTACCAGTGGCGCTCGGGGTAGAGGTCGTTCCACCACGATGGGTCGTCCTGCAGCCAGCGGGCGAACCATGCCATGATGGTGTTGTGCCACAGCTCGCGCTTGGCATAGTCGCGGATGAAGTGGTTCTCGCCGTCCACGGTCACATACTCCACCGGCTTGCCCAGGATGCGCAGGGCGTTGTACATCTGCACACTCTCTCCCAGGGGGACGTTGGTGTCCGCCGTGCCCTGCAACAGCAGGATGGGGGTGTTCACCTTGTCGGCGTTGAAGAGCGCTCCGTGGCGGGTGTAGAGCTCGGGGGCGTTCCACGGATAGCTGCCCGCCGAGGCCACGGTGCTGTAGGAATAGCCCCAATAGCCCTCGCCCCAGTAGCTGGTGACGTTGCTGATGCCCGCGTGGGAGACGGCAGCGGCGAAGAGGTCGGTGCGCGTCTGCATGTACATGGTGATGAATCCGCCGTAGGAGGCGCCTATGCAGCCTATCTTGGTGGAGTCCACAAAGGGGTGGGCGGCGCAGAACCGGCGGGTGCCCTCGACGATGTCGTCGATGGTATAGTCGCCCCAGGCGTTCACGTGGCGGGCGGAGAACTCCTGGCCGTAGCCGATGGTGCCGCTGGGCTGGATGACGTACACCACATAGTCGCGCGCGGCGAAGAGCTGCGGGCTGTAGGGGGTGGAGAGCTGCTTGGTGGATGGCAGCGTGCCGCCGTAGTAGTAGACGATGAGGGGATATTTCTTCCGGGCGTCGAAGTCGGGCGGCAGGCAGATGGTGCCCTCGATGGGAGTGCCGTCGGCGGCGGTGAAGCACCACGGCTCTTCGGCCCCGAAGGCGATGCGCTCCATGCGTTGCTTCATGGGGTAGGCCAGTAGGGTGGAGGTGCGCTTCTTCATGTCGTAGAGGTAGGCCAGGCCCTCGCGGGTGTCGCTCTCGCCGGTGTAGGCGGCGATGGTGGGCTGTAGGTCGGGCAGACTGAAGCTGTAGACGGCCTCCTCGGCCATGGGCAGCAGCTCGAAGCTATGGCTTGAGGGAGTGTAGCGGTAGACGGTGAGGCGGTCCTTGTCGGTGGTGCGCAGGTAGATGCAGCCGTCGGCTCCGTTCCACTGGGCGGACTCCACGGAGGGGTTGAAGTCGCGTGTGATGGGGGTGAGCTGTCGGTCGGCAATGCGCATGAGGAAGGCCTGCTTGTCATAGTCGTTGGCGACGGGCAGCGTGCCGCAGTTGCGCCCTATGCCGTCGAAGGCGTTGGGGCTGGCGATGATAAGCACCTGCTGTGCGTCGGGCGAGTAGATGGCGTTGTCGAGGAAGGGGGTCCATGCCACCAGGGTGTCGGTGCGCAGTGTGGCGAGGTCTATCTCGAAGAGCGAGGTGCGCGCGAAGGGCACCACGGAGAAGTCCTCCTTGATGGAGGTGCAGAGCAGCTTGCGTCCGTCGCGCGAGATGTCGCACAGGTTGGCTCCGTAGCTGCCGTAGGTGAGGCGTTCGCAGAGTCCGGTGGCGAGGTCGTAGCGCATCAGGTAGGAGCGGTCGCGCGCGCCGGGGATGCGGTCGTCGGGGTGGATGATGCGCTTCAGCGGTCCCTGCACCTTCTCGCCGGGGTCGGTGAGGGTGAAGATGAGGCAGTCCTCGGTGGGCGACCATCGGAAGTTGCCCTGTGGCAGGCCGGTGGCCACCGTCTGTTCCTCTCCCGTGGCGGGGTCGTAGACGATGAGGTCGCTACCGGTGAGGCCGTTCACGGCGTAGCAGAGCTTCTCGCTTCGGGGCATCCACTGCATGGCGGTGTTGGCTTTCGCCAGCAGGGTCTTGCCGCTCTTTACCTCGGTCAGCTGTTTGTAGCTGACGTAGTTGTCCTTGTTATAATAATAGGTGTACTGTGCCAGCAGGTATTTCCCGCGGGGGGAGAGGACGGCGCTGTTCACCTGGTAGAGGTACTCCGTGTCGAAGAGGCGCACGCGGCCCGGCAGGTCGGGGGCGGCGTGGAAGGCCACCTGGGCGAAGGAGGGCTCGGGCAGCAGGGTGCACCGGAGTTGCGGCTCGGCCTTGTCGGCGTCACACGAGAGCAGCTTCACCACCACCGTGTAGTCGCGCTCGGGTTCCATGCGCAGGGGTGCGTTCACAGGGCGCACCTGGCTCAGACTGTCGTCCGCGGTGGATTTGGCGCAGACGGAACGTCCGTCCACAAATACCTCGAAGCGGGCGGTGGAGCTCACCTGCAGTGTGGCGCGCATGAAGCGCTCGGCCCTTAGCCGGGTGGAGAAGAGGTAGAATAGGTTGCGCCCACCGGTGGCCTTGCCCACACGGACGAATCCCGTGGAGTCCGCCTCGGCGCGGCGGCAGGTGTGGCGCGTGAGGTCGAGGTCGACGCCTGTCCTCAGCAGCTCGGCCGCCTGGAAGCGCGCTCCCGTGAAGTTGACACTGTCGCCTTGCAACGGCATGCGCACGGCGATGGGGGCGCTCACGTCGAAGGCTTCGATGGGATGCTGCCCGTGGGCCGCGAGGGCCGTCAGCAGGAGCAGTCCCGACAGAAAGGTAGTTCGTTTCATACGTTACGTTTTAGGTTTCTTGTTAGGATTAAGAGATGAATTGATATGCAAAAATATCAAAAACTCCCGAACTTATACTATTCGTTTGACCTTTTTGTGCTTACTTTGCCGCTCGAACTGATAGTTTGCAGCGTGAATTTAGTTATAGATATAGGAAACTCGGTAGCCAAGCTGGCGCTGTTCGACGGCCCCCGACTGGTGGACATCTATTACGATTCGAACCGCTCGCTCGCCACGTTGCCCTACATTGCCGGGCGCTACGCCATCCGCAGGGCCATACTCTCGTCGGTGGTGAGGTTGGGAGAGACCATGGAACGTCAGCTGGCGGCTCTGCCTTGTGCGGTGCTGCGGCTCGACAGCACGGTGCCCTTGCCCGTGAGGATACGCTACCGGTCGCCGCAGACCCTGGGGAGCGACCGCATAGCCGCCGTGGTGGGGGCGCAGGGCGAGAAGCCCGGGCGCGACCTGCTGGTGGTGGACGCTGGCACCTGCCTCACCTGCGAACTGCTGGACGCTGCGGGCAACTACCTGGGCGGCAACATCGCCCCCGGCAAACAGATGCGGCTGAAGGCCATGAACGCCTTCACCGACAAGCTGCCACTGGTGAGCCCCGACGGCGACGTGCCCGCGCTGGGCTACGACACCCCGACCGCCATGCGGGCAGGCGTCGTGCGTGGCATGGCGTACGAGATAGAAGGATACATCGTGGACCTCCGGAGAAAATATCCCGACCTTTTGGTTTTTTTAACGGGGGGAGATGATTTTTCTTTTGATACGAATTTAAAAAATATCATCTTTGCAGATAAATTTTTAGTGCTGAAAGGCCTGAATAGAATATTAGAATATAATGATACATTATAACAAGGTTCTTAGCTGTCTGGCGCTGCTCCTCGCGTGCGGCGCGGCGATGGCTCAAAATGGAGTGACATCTCCCTATTCCCGCTACGGCTTCGGTCTCTTGTCGGACCAAAGTACAACCGCCAACAAGGGCATGGGTGGAATTTCGTACGGACTGCGCAACCAGTCGATGATCAACGTGGGCAACCCCGCCTCTTACTCGGGCATCGACTCGCTCACCTACCTCTTCGACGCGGGCGTCACGCTGCAGAACACCAACTACAGCAACGGCACGCAGAAGATGAACGTCAAAAACTCCAGCCTCGACTATCTGACCATGCAGTTCCGCGCATTCAGGAATGTGGGCATGACGCTCGGCTTCCTGCCTTACTCCAAGATCAACTACGACTTCTCGTCCAGCTCCACTGTGCGCGACGATGAGGACGGCAGTGTCGTCTCCACCGTGGCAAACAACGGCAGCGGCGGCCTGAGCCAAGCCTTCATCGGAGTGGGAGCGCAGGTGATGCCGAACCTCTCGGTCGGCGCCAACCTCTCGTACCTGTGGGGCGAGGTGGACCATACCATCGCCAACAGCTACAGCGGAGCCACCGCATGGGCCTACACACGCAACTATAACTCCGAGATAAAGACCTACAAACTGGACCTCGGCGCACAGTACACCCTCGACCTCTCGAAGAAGGAAACGCTGACGCTGGGAATCACCTGCTCGCTGGGCCACAAAGTGGACGCTGACGCCTACCGCATACAGTACACCTCCGACACCAGCACAGGCTCCACCACCATCATGAACCAACGCGTGGACACCATCGGCAACGCCTACGAGCTGCCATCGACTATCGGCGTCGGAGCCACCTACGTCTACGACAAACGCCTGACCGTGGGCTTCGACTACACCTACCAGAAGTGGGCCGGAGTGAAGTATCCCTACTTCAAGGGCAGCAGCGAGTCGATGGCCGACGAGCTGGACGGATGGACGTTCCGCGACGTGCACAAGTTCGCCGTCGGCATGGAGTACCTGCCCAACCCCATAGCGCGCAGCATATTCAAGCGCATGCGCTACCGCTTGGGCGGATACTACACCAACCCCTACGTGAAGGTGAAGGGCGTCAGCTCCAGCGAATATGGAGTGGGAGCCGCCGTGGTGGTGCCCATCTTCAACAGCCACAGCAGCAAGACTTCGTTCCTCTCCCTGGGAGCCGAGTATGTGAACGTGAGCCCCAGCAAAGGCAGCCTCATCAAGGAGAACTACCTGAAGCTCAGCGTAGGCCTCACCTTCGGACAGATATGGTTCTACAAGTGGAAAGTGCAGTAAAAACACTATATATGAATATTATTAACAACAACTAAAGTTCTATACGATGAAAATCAAATTGATTACCTTAGCCATGCTTGCCGCCGCCCTGGGCCCGACAAGTGCTTTCGCTCAGAAAGGAGTGGACGATGGCTCAAGATTCGGACACGGCGAAGACAGCCTGCGCTGCCTTCAAAACCTGAGTATGTACGCGGAATATGTGAAGACCGGAAACTTCAAGGACGCTTACCTCCCCTGGAAGGTGGCCTACACTGAGTGCCCTGCCGCCCAGAACCTGACCTACACCAACGGTGTGAAGATTCTTCACTGGTTTATCGAAAATGAAAAGGACGCCACCAAGCGTGCACAGTACATGGACGAACTGATGGGCGTGTACGAACAGCGCATCAAATACCTCGACCGGCTGAACTCCTACGTGAAGAGACCCGTGACCGAGGGCTCTATCCGTGGCTTGCAAGCCCACGACTACTATGCCTACAACCAGGCAAACCTCGATGTGAACAAGGCCTACGAGATGTTGGGCAAGGCCATCGAGATGGAGAAAGAAAACTCGACTTACTACATGCTGCAGGACTACATGGACGTATCCTCGCGCAAGTATAAGACCGACGCCAACCACAAGGAGAAGTTCATCGAGGACTACCAGATGTGCTCCGCTTACGTGGACGGCCTGCTGGTGGACGTGTCCGAGCGCATGAAAGCCGTGACGGAGACCGCCAAGAGCAACATCGAGGCATATTTCATCAACAGTGGCGCCGCTACCTGCGAGAACCTGCAGGAGATGTACGCCGCCAAGGTGGAAGCCAACAAGGACAACATGGACTACCTGAAGAAGGTGGTGTCGCTGATGCGCATGTTCAAGTGTACCGACCAGGAGGCTTACTTCAAGGCTTCGGAGTACGCCCACAACATCGCCCCGACGGCCGAGACTGCCGTAGGTTGCGCCTACATGTACTATAAGAAAGACAATCTGGACAAGGCCGTGGAGTTCTTCGACCAAGCCATCGCCCTGGAGGAGGATGACAACAAGAAGTCCGACGACGCCTACAACGTGGCCGTGGTGCTCTTCTCGAAGAAGCAGCTGAGCCGCGCCAAGTCATACGTCCACAAGTGCCTTTCCTACAACGGCAACAACGGCAAGGCTTACATCCTGCTGGCAAACATGTACGCCTCCAGCCCCAGATGGAACGACGAGGCCGCTCTGAACCGCTGCACCTACTACGTCTGCATCGACAAGCTGCAGCGTGCCAAGAGTGTGGACCCCAGCGTGACGGAGGAAGCCAACAAACTCATCGGTACCTACGCCGCACACACACCGAAGGCTGAGGACCTCTTCTTCCTTGGTATGAAGAAGGGCGACACAGTGACTGTAGGCGGATGGATTGGCGAAAGTACGGTCATCAGATAATATGGATTGCCAAGCGGAATTCTTTAGAAAAACGTCTATACTGAGCATAACAGCTGCCTTCGTGGCAACTGTTATGCTTGTTTTGTTATCGTCGTGCAGCGGTAAGGAGAAGCATCTGGCCGATCCCGTGGGCGAACGCGACTCTCTGCCCTCGATGCAGACTCGGGGAGTGTCGTCCCTGGTGTCCGACTCGGGAGTGATACGCTACAAGATACTGGCGGAGGAGTGGCTCGTCTACGACAAGCGCAACCCCTCGAAGTGGGCCTTCGAGAAAGGCATCTTCCTGGAGAAGTTCAACGACAGCATGCAGGTAGACGCCCAGATAAAGGCCGACACCGCCTACTACTACGACAAGCAGAAGCTGTGGGACTTGCGCGGACACGTGGCGGTGCGCAACCAGCGCGGCGAGAAGTTCGACACGTACCAGCTCTTCTGGAACCAAAACACCCAACAAGTCTATTCCGACAAGTTCATCCGCATCCAGCAGGAGGACAAGGTCATCACCGGATACGGGTTCAAGTCGAACCAACAGTTCACCGACTACGTTATCCACAACACGGCCGGCATATTCCCCGTGGAGGAGCATCCCAACGACAGCGTCGCCCCCCAAGGACAAGCCGCTGAAGGCGTTCCACCGAAGGAACAGACCTCTGCTGCCGCTTCCCCGAAGGAACCGGCTGCCGCTTCCAAGAAGGAAACCGCAGCTGCCCCTGGTTCCCGGAAGGAGGCCGCTCCGGGCTCCGCCGCCCCGAAGCCGCCGCTGAACAACTCTGTATCCCGTTAACATCAGAAATAGGAAAACATTATGGTCACTACAATCATTTATATACTCGTTACGATGGCCTTCTCGGCGTTCTTCTCCGGGACGGAGATTGCCTTCGTGTCGTCCAACAAGCTGCGCTTCGAGATGGACAAGAGCAGCAACAGCCTCACCTCGCGCATCCTCTCGGTGTTCTACCGCAACCCCAACAACTTCATCTCCACCCTGCTGGTGGGCAACAACATCGCCCTCGTCATCTACGGCATCTTCTTCGCCGAGGTCATCGACAACTACGTGCTCGACGGCATTGTGGAGAACCCCTTCCTGCTTATCCTCATCGAGACGGTGCTCAGCACCCTCATCATCCTCGTCACGGGAGAGTTCATGCCCAAGACCCTCTTCCGCATCAACCCCAACAGCACCCTGGGGGTGGTGGCTCTGCCCGCATTCGTCTGCTACGTGGTGCTCTATCCCATCAGCAAGTTCACCTCACTGCTCTCCGAAGGTCTGCTGCGCCTCATGGGAAGCAAACCCAACAAAGACGCCACCAACAAGGCCTTTACCAAGATAGACCTCGACAACCTCATCTCCTCCAGTCTGCCCGACAACCAGAAAGAGATTGACACCGAGGTGAAGATATTCCAGAATGCCCTCGACTTCTCCAACGTGCGCATACGCGACTGCATAGTGCCGCGCACCGAGATTGAGGCCGTGGACATCACTATCAGCCTCGAGGAGCTGAAGGCCCGCTTTACCGAGTCGGGCTATTCCAAGCTGATAGTCTACAAGGACAACATCGACAACATCATCGGCTACATCCACTCCTCGGAGATGTTCCGCCACGCCGACGACTGGATACACCACATCCAGCAGATGCCCATCGTGCCCGAGACCATGAGTGCGCAGAAGCTGATGAAGATATTCATGCAGAAGAAGAAGTCCCTCGCCGTGGTGGTGGACGAGTTCGGAGGCACCTCCGGCATCGTCTCCCTGGAGGACCTCGTAGAGGAAATCTTCGGTGAGATAGAAGACGAGCACGACGTGGACTCCTACATAGCCAAGCAAGTGGGCGAGAAGGAATACGTGCTCTCTGCCCGCCTGGAGATAGAGCGCGTGAACGACATGTTCGGCCTCGACCTGCCCGAGAGCGACGACTATCTGACCGTGGGAGGCCTGATTCTCCACTACTACCAGAGCCTGCCGAAGCTCCACGAGGTGATCACCGTGGACCGCTTCCAGTTCAAGATTATCAACGTCTCGACCACGAAAATAGAGCTCGTGCGGCTTAAACTCATCGAATAATGCATTTTTTACCCAAAATCGGCATCGGATAAAATACTTTTTCGTATCTTCGTGCGCTATTTTGGAATATAGAGAAATAGAAACAATAATATAAAACAAATCATTCAATGGCAACATTACAGAAAATCAGAAGCAAAGGACCTCTCTTGGTCATTGTTATCGGTCTTGCCCTGTTTGCCTTCATCGCGGGCGACGCCTGGAAAGTGCTTCAGCCCCATGCAACCAAGCAGGACGTAGGTGTAATCAACGGAAAGAAGATTTCCGCACAGGACTATCAGGCGATGGTGGACGAATACAGCAAAGTGCAGGAGAAACTGTACGGCCGCCAGTCCAACGACGACGACCTCACCCGTGTGAAGGATTACATCTGGAACTCCTACGTACAGTATTCCATCATCAAGAAAGAGGCTGACAAGTTGGGCCTGACGGTTACCGACATGGAAATCAAAGCCCTCATAAAGGACGGCACAAGCCCCCTGCTGGCGCAGACTCCGTTCTACAACCCTCAGACAGGCAGCTTCGACAAGGAGATGATGGACGCCTTCATCAACCGCGGCAACCCCGAGGACGTGGCTCTCATCATCAACTACATCGAGGAGCAGCTCCGTCGCTCGCTCTTGATCAACAAGTTCCAAAGCTTGTTGTCCAAGTCGGTCCTCTCAAACCCCGTGGAGGCTGAGTGCTCATTCAACGACCGCAGCAATCAGACCGACATGCTGTTGGTGGCTCTGCCTTACTCTTCCATCGTGGACTCCACGATCGCCGTCTCCAGTTCGGACATCAAGGACCTCTACAATGAGAAGAAAGAGCAGTTCAAGAATACCGTAGAGTCGCGCGACCTGAAGTACATCGACGTGGTGGTGACCCCCAGCGAGGCAGACCGCAAGGCCCTGCTCGACGAGGTGACAGAGTACAGCAACGAGCTGGCAGAGACAACCGCCGACTATGCTTCGTTCGTACGCACCACAGGTTCCACAGTGTCTTACGCCGACCTGCCCGTGACCAAGGGCGCGCTGCCTACCGACATCGCCAACCGTCTGGACTCAGTGGCCATCGGCGAGGTGTTCGGACCCTTCTACACCCAGAGCGACGACAGCTACAACGCCTTCAAGGTGTTGGCTAAAGTGATGGCTCCGGACTCTGTGCAGTTCCGCCAAATACAGGTGGTTGCCAATACAGTGGACGAGACCAAGAAGCTGGCAGACAGCATCACCACTGCCATCAAGGGCGGTGCCGACTTTGCCGAGCTTGCCAAGAAATACGGTCAGACCGGCGAAAGCACATGGTTGGCTTCCAAGAGCTACGAGGGTGCTCAGCTGGATGTCAACAACGCAAAACTCCTCAACACACTGAATACACTTGAGCCCAACGGCACCGCCAACTTGGAGATAGGTCAGATGAATATCATCCTGCAGGTGGTTGCCCGCAAGGCGATGGTCAACAAATATAAGGTGGCTGTGGTGAAGCGTCCCGTAGAGTTTAGCAAAGAAACCTACAACCGCGCATACAACGACTTCAGCCAGTTTGTGGCTCAGAACGGCACCATCGAGGCGTTGGAGAAGAACGCCGAGGAGAGCGGTTACCGTCTGCTGGAGCGCAACGGATTCATGAGCAACGAACATAACGTGTGCGGTGTGAAGAACACCCGCGAGGCTCTGAAGTGGGTGTTCGACGCCAAGAAGGGCGAAGTCTCACAGCTCTATGAGTGTGGCGACAACAACCAGCTGCTGGTGGTTGCCGTGGCAGGCATCAACGAGGAGGGCTATCTCCCCGTGGAGAAAGTGGCCCAGCAGTTGCGCCTCGAGGTCGTACGCGACAAGAAAGCCGCTCAGCTGACAGCCCAGCTGGCAAACGCAAAGAGCTTCGATGAGGCCAAGGCTGTGGCAAACGCCGTGAGCGACACCGTGAAGCACGTGACGTTTGCAGCTCCCACATATGTGGCTCTGACTCACACCAGCGAACCTGCCCTCAGCGGTAGCGTCGCTAAGGCCGATGTGAACAAGCTTAGCGCTCCTGTGAAGGGTAACGGCGGTGTCTACGTGTTCCAGGTCATCAACAAGGAGAAGACCAACGACACCTTCGACGAGAAGGCCGAAGAGGCAACCGCAGTGAACATGAACCTCCGCTACATGAGCCGTTTCATGAGCGACTTGTACGAGAAGGCAGGGGTGAAGGACACGCGTTACCTGTTCTTCTAAAAGCAGAAATGGTTTAAAAAATAATATTTTTTCTCTCTGGGAGGTCGTCGATGTGAATCGGCGGCCTCTTTTCGTCTATGCACTTTGCGCGGAAAAAGCGTCGGCTTCCCCTGATATAAACTGTCTGGGGTGAAACCTGAATATCCTCGATTCGCTTTCTGTCGGAAGGTTGGATAATAGACGGATTTCCTGCTACGGAAATCTGCGATTGGCGAGTAGCGTCCCGTTATTCCCATTCATTCGTCGTGTGGGCTTTAGGAATAATGAAAAAAAAGAGGCGCCCCGGAAAGGACACCCCTTTGAGTGAGAGATAATAGAGGTTTGTGTGAATCAAAGCACTTTTTTGTAGAGCTCCTTGATGATGTCTTCTGTCACGTCGCGCGGATTGCCCGGTGTGCAGACATCGGCAATGGCTTGTGCTGCCAGGGCGGGGATGTCCTTCTCCTGGATGCCCAGGTCTGTCAGATGCTGAGGAATGCCCACGCGGATGGCCAACTTCTTCACAGCGTCGCAAGCGGCCTGCGCTGCCTGTTCGGCGGTCATGCCTGTGGTGTCGACACCCATTGTGCGGGCTATCACACCATACTTCTCGATGCAGCAAGGCATGTTGAACTCCATGATGGTGGGGAGCAATAGGGCATTTGCCACACCGTGGGGAATGTCGAAGAGCGCTCCCATCGGGTGGGCCATGCCGTGTACCAAGCCCAGACCTACGTTGGAGAATGCCTGTGCGGCGATGTACTGAGCCAGTGCCATGCCCTCGCGGCCTACGGGATTCGTCGGTTCGTCCACGGCCGTCGGCAGGTTTTCGGCAATCATCTTGATGGCCTGCAGCTCAAACATGTCCGACATCACCCAAGCGCCCTTGGTGATGTAACCCTCGATGGCGTGCGTCAGGGCATCCATGCCGGTGGCGGCGGTGAGGCCTTTCGGCAGCGAGTACATCAGCTCCGGGTCGATGATGGCCACGGCGGGGATGTCGTTCGGGTCCACGCAGACCATCTTCTTCTGGTTTACCTCGTCGATGATGACGTAGTTGATGGTCACCTCGGCGCCTGTGCCGGCGGTTGTCGGCAGTGCGATGATGGGCACACTCTTATGTTTGGTGGGAGCGCAGCCTTCGAGCGACACCACGTCGGCAAACTCCGGGTTGTTGTTCACGATGCCGATGCCTTTGGCTGTGTCCATGGACGAACCGCCACCGATGGCGATGATGCAGTCGGCACCCGAAGCCTTGAAGGCTTCCACGCCCTGCTTCACGTTCGTCACCGTAGGATTGGGCTTGATTTCGCTATAAATCTCATAAGGGAATTTGGCCTCGTCGAGCACGTCGGTCACCATCTTCGCTGTTCCAACTTTCAGCAACCCCTTGTCCGTTGCTACCAATGCTTTGTGCAGATTGAGGCGTGCCAACACTTCGGGCAACTGCTTGCGCGCTCCTGCACCGAAGTAAGACACTTCGTTCAAGATAAATCTGTTTATCATACTATTAAAATTAAAATTGTTAGGCGGCCCTGTGTCTGTCTGTCGACTGTGTGGCGGAATTTGTGTTCCATTTGTCCACACTGCAGAGTCTATTGCAAAGGAACGCAATTATTTTTAAAGGAGAGTCATCATTTAGGAAATATTATTTGTTACTTTTGCATCGTGTTTTTATGGTTATGGACATTACTTCTTTACAAGCTATCTATGCGGCCCATTCCAATACGAAGGCCTTGACATCACTGTTCGCCAACCCTTCCGTCAAGACTATCTACCTGGAACACCTGTGCGCATCGTCCGCTCCGCTGTTCTTCTCGGGCTTCATTGGCGCCGCCAAGTTCCCCTTCCTCTTCGTGCTCAACGACTTGGAGGAGGCAGGCTATTTCTATCACGATCTGGTGCAGATCTGTGGCGAGGACCACATCCTCTTCTTCCCATCCTCTTACCGGAGGGCCATCAAGTATGGGCAGCGCGACTCTGCCAACGAGATTCTGCGCACCGAGGTGCTGAGCCGCCTGCAGAAGGCCGACGCGCCCCTGTGCATCGTCACCTATCCCGAGGCCTTGGCCGAGAAGGTGGTGTCGAAAGCCGAGCTGCAGAGCAAGACCATGACCCTTCGGGTGGGCGACGCGACAGAGATGTCCGACGTGGCCGCCACCCTCACCGGCTTCGGCTTCCAACGCGAGGACTATGTCTACGAGCCCGGACAGTTCGCCGTTCGCGGCAGCATCGTCGATGTGTTCTCCTTCTCCTCGGAATATCCTTACCGCATAGACTTCTTCGGCGACGAGATAGAGAGCATCCGCACCTTCGAGGTGGAGAGCCAGCTGTCGAAGGACAAGAAGGACTCCATCGTCATCGTGCCCGAGCTCTCCGGCAACCCGAGCGAGGAGGTATCGTTCTTCCGCTTCCTGCCCCCACAGACCCTGGTGGCCATGCGCGACCAGCTGTGGATTCACGACCGCATCGATGTGGTCCATGCCGAGGTGCTCTCGCCTCAAGCCGCCGTCAGCTTTGCTGCGGAGGAAGGCAAGACCGACGTGAAAATGCCCGCCACCATCGACGGCACGGAGTTTGCCAAGGAGATAGTGGGCTTCCGCCGCATGGAGTTCGGTGCCAAGCCTACCGGTGTGCCACAATCCACCCTCAGCTTCGACACCACCGCACAGCCCATCTTCCACAAAAACTTCGACCTTGTGAGCGACACGCTGAAGAAGTCTCTTGCCGATGGTTATGCCATCTACATCCTCTCCGACAGCGGGAAGCAGACAGACCGACTGAAGGCCATCTTCGAGGAGAGGGGAGAGGACATTCCTTTCACACCCGTCAACAAGACGCTGCACGAGGGCTTCGCCGACCACACGCTGCGTTGCTGCTTCTTCACCGACCATCAGATATTCGACCGCTTCCATAAATACAATCTGCGGAGCGATAAGGCCCGCAGTGGCAAAGTCACCCTCTCGCTGAAGGAACTGAGCCAGTTCGAGCCGGGCGACTACATCGTGCACATCGACCACGGCGTGGGACGCTTCGCCGGCTTGGTGCGCATCCCCAACGGCGACACCACCCAGGAGGCCATCAAGATAGTCTATGCCAACGACGATGTGGTGTTCGTCTCCATCCACTCCCTCCATAAGGTGTCGAAATACAAAGGCAAGGAGGGCGAGGCTCCCCACCTCAATAAATTGGGCACCGGAGCGTGGGAGAAACTAAAGGAAAAGACCAAGACCAAGATAAAGGACATCGCCCGCGACCTCATCCGCCTCTATGCCCAGCGCAAGGAGGAGAAGGGCTTCGCCTACAGCGCCGACTCCTTCATGCAGCACGAGCTGGAGGCAAGCTTCATCTACGAGGACACGCCCGACCAGCTGAAAGCCACCCAAGCCGTGAAGGCAGACATGGAGAAGGACCGTCCGATGGACCGTCTCATCTGTGGCGACGTGGGCTTCGGCAAGACCGAGGTGGCCATCCGCGCAGCCTTCAAGGCGGTGTGCGACAACAAACAGGTGGTGGTGCTGGTGCCCACTACCGTGCTGGCTTACCAACACTTCAAGACCTTCAGCGAGCGGCTGAAGAACTTCCCCTGCCGGGTGGACTACCTGAGCCGTGCACGCAAGCCCGCGGATGTGAAGCGCATCCTGAAGGAGCTGAAGGAGGGCGATATCCATATCATCGTCGGCACCCACCGACTCATCGGCAAGGATGTGAAGTTCAAGGACCTGGGCCTGCTCATCATCGACGAAGAACAGAAGTTCGGCGTGGCGGTGAAGGAGAAACTCAAGCAGCTGAAGGTGAACGTGGACACGCTCACCATGACGGCAACGCCTATCCCACGCACCCTGCAGTTCTCCCTCATGGGTGCCCGCGACCTCTCCGTCATCCAGACTCCGCCGCCCAACCGCTACCCCATACAGACCGAGTTGCACACCTTCAGCAAGGAAGTCATCGCCGACGCCATCAACTTCGAGATGAGCCGCAACGGACAGATTTTCATCGTGAACAACCGCATACAGAACCTCGTTGAGCTGGCGGACATGGTACATCGCCTCGTCCCCGACGCCCGTGTGTGCATCGGACACGGACAGATGGAGCCGGAGCAGTTGGAGAAGGTCATCCTCGACTTCGTGAACTACGACTACGACGTGCTCATCGCCACCTCCATCATCGAGAGTGGCATCGACATACCCAACGTCAACACCATCATCATCAACCAGGCGCAGAACTTCGGCCTGAGCGACCTTCACCAGATGCGCGGTCGTGTGGGACGAAGCAACAAGAAAGCCTTCTGCTACCTGCTAGCACCTCCGTTGGTGTCGCTCACCGCCGAGGCGCGCCGACGTCTGCAGGCCATCGAGAACTTCTCCGACCTGGGCAGCGGCATCCACATCGCCATGCAGGACCTCGACATCCGTGGCGCGGGCAACCTGTTGGGAGCCGAGCAGAGCGGATTCATTGCCGACCTTGGCTACGAGACCTACCAGAAGATATTGGCGGAGGCCGTTACCGAACTGAAGAACGACGAGTTTGCCGACCTCTACGCCGAGGAGAACAAGGAGAACGAGGAGCGTCAGATCAGTGGCGAGGAGTTCGTCACCGACTGTTCGTTCGAGAGCGACCTCGAACTGTTGCTCCCCGCCGACTATGTGCCCAGCAGCAGCGAGCGTATGTTGCTCTACCGTGAACTCGACGGCTTGGAGGTAGACGAGGATGTGGTTGCCTTCAAGCTCCGCCTGGAGGACCGCTTCGGCAAAGTGCCGCCCGAGGCCCTGGAATTGCTGAAAGTGGTGCCACTGCGCCGCATGGGCAAGAAGTTGGGCGCCGAGAAGCTCTTCCTGAAAGCAGGTCGCATGACCCTCTTCTTCGTGAGCAACCCCGCAAGCCCCTATTACAAGAGCGTCGCCTTTGGTAAGATGATAACCTACATGAGCCAGCATCCGCGCAACTGCAACCTCCGCGAGCAGAACGGCAAGCGCAGCATGGTGGTGAAGGAAGTCCCCAACGTGGAGACTGCTGTTCACATCCTGCAGGAAATCACGTCGCTGTCGTTGGAATGATTGCGTGATGTCGTTTCCCGCCGCAAGGCATCTGAAATTTTTGAGAAGGCATCTCACGGAAATAACTCGGCATCTCACGGAAATAACTCGGCATGCGGCGGAAGCCGGGTTTGAAGATACAAAAGCGCCTTCCCGAATGGCTCTGTTCACTCGCGAAGGCGCTCTGCGTATAGGGTAGGATATATATAGATAAATAAGGTATAGGTTCGGCACTGACGGAAATCTCTTCCGTGTCGGATGTGTGCGCGTCAGAATGTGACCGTCCTCTTGGCTCCGGCTTTCAGTGCGACAGTCTGCGGCTTGCCCGCATAACCCACTCTCACCTTCACCGTTTGGTCGGTTTGTGAAGTCAGCACCACCGTGCAGTGTCCGTCGCCCCACTCCAGCTTGTCGCAGAGGATGCCTCCGCGCAATGCCATTCCCTCTATGAAACCCTCGCTCCATGCTTTGGGACAGGCCGGAAGGAAGGTCACCTCGCCCAGGTCGGAGTAAGCCAACATGTTCATCACGATGGTCGGATAGGCTCCGCTCATGTCGGTGTTGAATATCTTATGCGGGTCGTGCGTCGTCATCAGATTGTTGTTGAAGTAGGTCTCGCCCGCCATCTGCAGCATCTGGTAGACTGTCTCTCCCTCGCCGATGGCGCATGCCGGGAAAGCCAGTTGCGACAGACCGAATGCCATCACGCCCCCTTCCGAAGCCGAGGTGCGGTAGTCCAACCGCTTGTGGATGGCTCTGCGCACACCCTCCACCAACCGACTGTCGTTCATAATCTCCGGGTCGTGCCGATAGTAGAGCCCGATGAGGTGTGAGGCGTGTCGGTGCTCGTGGTTGTCCGTCAGGTCCTTCCACGTCCATTCCCGAATTTCGCCGTCGGCATTGGTCTCGTAGGCAGGCAGGTCTGCGAGCATCTCCTTCCACTGGCTCACTTTCCTGGCGTAGAGTCCCCGTTGGCTGCAGGCCGCAATCAGGTCGCGCAGCAATCCCTTGGCCACGGCAATGTCCATGGTGGCGTTGATGCAGGCCTGACTCTTGTTGTTCGCCGGATGGTTCTCGGGCGAGTAGGAGGGGTTGAACAGCAACTTCCCGTCCGTGCCCTTCGTGAGGAAGTCCTCATAGAAAGCCGCCGCCTCCATCATGAAGGGCAGTGCCCGCTGGGTGAGGAATTCCTCGTCCAGGGTATAGAGATAATAGTCGTAGTAGAACAGGGCGTACCATGCCGCGCCGGCGGTCCAGAATACCATGGGCCATGTGGCGTCGAACTGGTTGTCGTATCCGTGGAGGCAGATGTGCGAGGGAATGTGGATGCCTCGGCAGTTGAAAAGCACGCGGGCGTTGGTGCGGTAATAGTCCATCTGCGACTCCAGCTTGTTGAAGAGTGGGAGCATCAGCTCCGGGGTGTTCGCTGCCAGGTAATGCGACACGGCGGTGGGGAGGTTGCCGTTGGTGGTATAGTCGCCTGCCCAAGGCGGTGTCATGGTGGCGCTCCAGATGCCTTGCAGGTTGGGAGGGTTCACGCCCGTAGCGGAGATGATGTTGTAGCGCGCTGCGTTGAATAGGGTCTCTATGAGCCGTTTGTTGGCACCACCTTTGGCGAGCAACTCTTCCGAAGAGAGCCGCCGGTCGGCGGTGTCGTCTGCCTCCAGGTGCAGTTTCACCTTGTTCATCAGGGCATAGTGCAGCGGCGTGTGCCGTGCGAGCAATGCCTCAAAGTTCGCCGTGAGTCCGTCGATGTGCGCCCCGAAGTTCTCTCCCGGGCTCTTGTCCAGCGACCGAAGCGGAGCCACCTCGGCAAGCAACAGCAGACTCTTGGCATTCTTTATCTCCAGTTTCCCGTCCACCACTCGGGCGCTGCCGCCGTTGCGGACTATCCGTATGTAACCTTCGTATCCCAGGAATCCGCCCTTCCATGGCTTGGCGTACCATACCGTTCCCTCCAAATGGTCGGTCTGCACATCCTTCTCGTAGTTGGCGACGTTCAGACTGTCCGTCAGCATGAACTTCACCTTCCGCTTGTCGTCGTGCGTGTCGATGAGGGTCAGGTCCATCGTCAGGTTGATGCTCCCCTTGTCGGCACGTATTTCGGTGACAGCCACGTTGTCTGCCCGCGAAACAAAACTCCGTCGGGTGAATGTTCCCTGTCGGTCTTTCCATGTGACGCAGGCCACGCCGTTGTCGAAGTCCACCCCACGCCGGTAGTCCTTCGCTTTGCCTGCCTTGCTCTGCAGACGTATGCGGAAGGCGGGTACGAAGAGGTCCGACTGTCGTTTCTTCCCGTATCCGTCGGCATGCGACAGCCCCACGATGAACTGGCTTGCTTCCTCATATTTGTCCTCCAGCATCATCTGCTGTATCTTCCGCAGGTGATTTCCTTGCGAGGGTGGAATCAGTGGGTCGTGAATCGGCATAAAGAGGTTGGTGTGGTTCAGCACGATGCTCTCGTCGTAAGGATTGCCTGCCACCATCAGTCCCTGCTCTCCGTTGCCGCAGACAAGGTACTCTTCCCAGGTGTTTGCCGGTTGGTTGCTGTAGAATCCGTTTTGGGGTGTGTTGTCCTCTTTTGCCCACAGGCTCAGGTTGCACGCCAACCCGACGAAGGCGAGGAGTAGTGTGTTTCGTTTCATGATATGTTAGGTGTTTATGTTTCTTGTCCGCAAAGTTACCTATATTTGATAAGGAATAGATGCACTTTTTGAGCAAAGGGTATACTTTTACGTATCGCAGGTGCGGAGGCGAGTATTCCGTGGCGAACTCTACCTCCGGTAGAGCTTGTCTATCAGGTCCGCCCGTCCGATGCGGCGCAGCTCGGCGATGATGTGCTTGTGCTCCTCTTGTTTGTACCAGAAGAAGAACAATCGCTGGGCAAGTTTGTCCTTGGGCGACTTGGCACTGAAGACCGGTTCCAGTGTGTAGGGGTGATAGCCCGTGTACCACGTCTCCGTGCTGATGGTCATGGGGGTGGGGGTGAAGTCCTGCACCTGCTCCAGGTGAAAATCAAGCTGCTTTGTCAGCACAGCCAGCTCCGCCATGTGCTCCTCTGTGCATCCGGGGTGGCTCGAGATGAAGTAGGGGATGATCTGCTGGCGCAGATGCTCCTCGTTGTTGATGCTGTCGAAGATGCGCTTGAAGGCGTAGAACTGTTCAAACGGTGGTTTGCGCATCAGGTAGAGCACCCGCTCGTTGGTGTGTTCGGGGGCCACCTTCAGCCGTCCGCTCACGTGGTTCACTATCAATTCGCGGGTGTATTCGCGTGCGGCGTTGTTCACCTGTTCGTCCTTGCTTTGGTGGAGCAGCAGGTCGTAGCGCACGCCGCTGCCGATGAAACTCTTCTTGATGCCCTGCAGCTTGTCCACCGCGCGGTAGAGGTCGAGCAGGGGTTGATGGTCCGTGTTCAGGTTGGGACACACCTGCGGGTGGATGCACGAGGGACGTTTGCACTTGCCGCAAACTTCCCGGTTGCGGCCTCCCATGCGGTACATGTTGGCGGAGGGTCCGCCCAGGTCGCTTAGGTATCCCTTGAAGTCGGGCATCTCCGTGATGGCCTTCACCTCACGCAGAATGCTCTCTTGACTGCGGCTCACGATGAATTTCCCTTGGTGGGCGGATATGGTGCAGAAGGCGCAACCTCCGAAACATCCCCGGTGGATGTTCACCGAGAACTTTATCATGTCGTAGGCGGGGATGCGCTTCCCCTTGTACTTCGGATGGGGCAGGCGCGTGTAGGGCAGGTCGAACGAGTGGTCCAGCTCTGCCTCGGTCATAGGCGGATAGGGAGGGTTCACAACCACCGTGCGTTTGCCCACCCCTTGCAGGATGCGCTGCGCATGCAGTTTGTTGGACTCCTCCTCGATGTGGCGCACGTTCTGTGCCTGCTTCTTGCGGTCTGCCAAGCACTCTTCGTGGGTGAAGAGCTGCAAGTCATCCGCCTCTATGCCTCCTGGAATCTCCTCGGGTCGGCAGACGAAGGCGGTCTGCGGGATGTCGTGGGGCAATGCGCCGGCATTAGGACCTGCCAACATCCTGCGGCAGAGTTCTGTGATAGGCTTCTCGCCCATGCCGTAGATCAGCAGGTCGCCGCCGGAGTCTATCAGGATGCTCTTCTTCAGACAGTCCTGCCAGTAGTCGTAGTGTGTGAGCCGTCGCATGGATGCCTCTATGCCGCCCAATACCACGGGCACGTCGGGGTAGAGTTTCTTCAGAATCTGTGTGTAGACAATGGTGGGGTATTCGGGCCGCATGTCGTGGCGCCCGTCCGGCGTGTAGGCGTCTTCGGACCGCAACCGCTTATTGGCGGTGTATTTGTTCACCATCGAGTCCATACATCCGGGCGCAATGCCGAAGAAGAGCCGCGGAGTCCCCAGCTTCTTGAAATCGCGCAGGTCGTCGCGCCAGTTCGGCTGCGTGACTATGGCCACCTTCAGTCCCTCTGCCTCCAGAATGCGTCCTATCACGGCAGCGCCGAACGACGGATGATCCACGTACGCGTCGGCACTGAACAGGATGACGTCTAACGTATCCCATCCGCGCAGTTCGACCTCCTTCTTGGTGGTAGGAAGCCAGTCTGTCAGTTTATACTCCCGCATGTTGTGGTGTGTCGGTCCCGACGGAGTCCGTTATGCCTCTTCGGTGATGGTCTCTTCGTCCTGGCGCTTCTCGTTCTCCCACTTGATGTAGAGGAGAATCAGTTGGTGCAAGCCGAAAGCCTTCATATTGTTGTGGTAGATGACGTCGATGCACAGGTCGAGCAGCTCCTTGTTGTTCTCCTGTGTGGAAATGAGCGAGCGGATGTTCAGTTTCAATTTCTCCAGCACGCTCTCGGTGATGATGCCGTTGCTGTCGATCAAGTGTTGGAAGAGCGCGTATTTCTCAATGGTCTCCAGGTTTTCCTCGGAGATGTCCATGCTTCGCGTGCCCGAAGCGTTCGTCTGTATCGTATACATGTTTGCCATGATTCGTCTTGATTTTATAACGTTGCAAAGTTAATGGAAAAAATGAATGCGCAGTAGCAAGCTTGCTCGAAATATTTTGTTGCCGTCCGTGGACACCTGGCGTAAGGGCATAAAAAAGGGGTAACGCCTTACCCCAACCTTTGTTAACCTTAAATCTAATACTATGAAAAACACATTGCAAAGATACGCACTTCCAGTATACCTGCAAGTGTTGCAAGGCAGAAAATGATGTTGGATAACATAGTTTAACCAATAGTCGCCCGTTAGTTGACATATAGACCAATATGTGCGGTCGGCAGGCGCATTCTGCTATTCCTGGCGGAGCACTTCAGTATGCCCCGACAGACGCTTTTGCGCTGAATCAGAACTTTTTCCGTAGGCCATAGGGTTGGACGTATGAAAAAACTTCGTACCTTTGCCGCGAATTTTTAATAAACAAAGAAGATTTATGAAAGCATTTGTATTTCCCGGACAGGGAGCACAATTTGTAGGAATGGGTAAGGACTTGTATGACAATTCCCCCCTGGCCAAAGAACTTTTTGAGAAAGCCAACGATATTTTAGGATACCGCATCACGGACATCATGTTCAGCGGAACGGACGAAGACCTGCGTCAGACCAAGGTGACACAGCCCGCCGTGTTCCTTCACTCCGTGATTTCAGCCCTCTGCATGGGCGACGCCTTCAAACCCGAGATGACCGCCGGTCACTCCTTGGGTGAGTTCTCTGCATTGGTTGCTGCCGGTGCCCTCAGCTTCGAGGACGGACTCAAGTTGGTTTACGCCCGTGCTATGGCCATGCAGAAAGCCTGCGAGGCCGCACCTTCTACCATGGCAGCCATCATCGCTCTGCCGGACGAGAAGGTGGAAGATGTTTGCAAACAGGTGTCCGCCGAAGGTCAGGTGGTGGTTGCCGCAAACTACAACTGCCCGGGACAAATCGTCATCTCCGGTACCATCGAAGGCATCAACAAGGCTTGCGAGCTGCTGAAGGCTGCCGGCGCTAAGCGTGCGTTGCCCCTGAAGGTAGGTGGCGCGTTCCACTCTCCGCTGATGAACCCTGCCAAGATAGAGCTGGAGGCTGCCATCAAGGCTACAGAGTTTCACACACCGAAGTGCCCTGTTTATCAGAACGTGGATGCTAAACCTCACACCAACCCCGACGAGATCAAGGCAAATCTGGTGGCTCAGCTCACCGCCTCGGTGCGTTGGACACAGACTGTGAAGAATATGGTGGCAGACGGCGCCGACGACTTCACTGAATGCGGACCTGGCGCTGTACTGCAGGGATTGATCAAAAAGATTGATTCCACCGTTTGCGCTCACGGAATACAGTAATGGAACACTGCGGCTTCGTCGTGGATGCGGCGCATGCGCCACGTATGGACAAGCCGGTATAATAAAATAAAGGAGTTGGGGATGATAGGGTGCTGCATGCGCTTCGCTGTCGGCCCAACTCCTTTCCTCTTACAATACACAGCAAGCAATCTGTCTTCGCCAGCGGGGCGGAGCACCTAATTAAACTATATAGAAAGGTCCTTTTAATATGGAGAAGTTCATCATTTATCAAGTATTCACTCGCCTGTTTGGCAACCGTATCATTGCCACCCAACAAAACGGAAGCATCGATGATAACGGATGTGGCAAGATGGCGGATTTCACCACCAAAGCACTGAAGGAAATCAAGAAACTGGGAGCCACACATATCTGGTACACCGGCATCATCGAACACGCCACGCAGACCGACTATTCGGCATTCGGCATCCCTGCCGACCATCCGGCCATGGTGAAGGGACGCGCCGGATCGCCCTATGCCATCAAGGACTACTACGACGTGGCCCCCGACCTGGCAAAGAAGGTGCCCAGTCGCATGAAGGAGTTCACTGACCTGGTGAACCGCACCCACCGCGCCGGACTGAAGGTCATCATCGACTTTGTGCCCAACCACGTGGCACGACAATATCACTCCTCCGCCAAACCCCAAGGGGTGGAGGACTTGGGCGAGAACGACAATACCGACATGGCATTCAGCCCGATGAACAACTTCTACTACATTCCGCAGACACGGCTCGAGGCCTCCTTCGACATGAAGCAGGGTGCAAGCGAACCCTACTACGAGATGCCGGCCAAGGCCACGGGCAACAACCGCTTCGATGCTTGGCCCAACATCAACGACTGGTACGAGACCGTGAAACTGAACTATGGCGTGGACTATTGCGGAGGCGGTGCTCGCCACTTCGAACCCGTGCCCGACACTTGGCACAAGATGAAGGACATCCTCCTCTTTTGGGCAGCCAAGGATATCGACGGCTTCCGCTGCGACATGGCCGAGATGGTGCCCGTGGAGTTCTGGGAGTGGGCCATTCCACAGGTGAAGACACAGTTCCCTAAGGTCATCTTCATCGCCGAGGTCTACAACCCCAACGAATACTACGACTACCTGAACCGCGGACATTTTGACTTCCTCTACGACAAGGTCGGACTCTACGATACCCTGCGTGCCGTCACTTGCGGCAACGCTTCTGCTACGGCCATCACCTCCTGCTGGCAACGGCTGGGCGACATACAGGACCGCATGCTCAACTTCCTCGAGAATCACGACGAGCAACGTCTTGCCTCCGACTACTTCGCCGGCAACGGACGCAATGGCGTACCCGCCATGATCGTCTCCGCCTGCATGAACACTAACCCCGTCATGATTTACTTCGGTCAGGAACTGGGCGAGCGTGGCATGGACTGCGAAGGCTATAGCGGTCGCGACGGACGCACCACCATCTTCGACTACTGGAGTGTGGACACCGTGCGTCGCTGGAACAATGGCGGAGCCTTCGACGAGGCTCTGCTGAAGGACGACGAGAAGAGTCTGCGCCACTTCTACTCCCGCCTGCTTAACCTCTGCACCCAGGAACCTGCTCTGGCAAAGGGAACTTTCTTCGACTTGATGTATGTGAACCGCGGCAACTGGAACTTCAACGAACACAAGCAGTACGCCTTCATGCGTAAGTTCGAGGACGACCTCCTGCTCATTGTGGCCAACTTCGACCGCATCCCTGTGCAGACCGGACTCAACATTCCCCAACATGCCTTCGACTGCCTGCAGATTGCTGCCGATATCCGCTACCAGGCCACCGACCTGCTCACTGGCAATGTGGAGGAGCTGAACCTTACTCCCTCCCGTTGTCTCACCCTGGAACTTGGGGCCATGAACGGAAAAATACTGAAACTGAAACCTGCCCGCTAACAAACACCGCGGCGGAAGGAAAGATAACGAGAGGGGGCTACGGCTCCCTCTTTTGGTTTGTATGCCATCGGTCATAAGTCCGATGGGGAAGACGATAGGGAAAAGACATCCATATCCTTTTGTCGTGTCCGGATAGACTCCAAGCCTTACTTTGGGACAGGAGAAGCCAAACGTCACCTGCTTTTGCCGTGTCGCGGTAGCAAAAACAAGGTAAACTTGTGGTTAAAGCACCTTAAATAGTACTTATTAAACAATTTTATGTAAGATATATGGAACAAAACTGTTGTACGAAAGGAGACTTTATCTTACTTTTGCAGAATCAAAAGGGGTAAACGTGCGTTTCTCGCTGGCAACAATAATCCAGATGAGCCGCACTCCCGGTTTTGTACAATACTGGATATCACTTTTGTATGGCTCCTTAGTGGGTCATCTAAATAAGGTAGAGTATGTCAGAAGATAATTATACAGTGGAAATCAACCGCTCCGATTACACCATCCTTATTGTGGATGATGTGATGTCGAACGTGTTATTACTGAAAGTCTTGCTTACCAACGAGAAGTTTAAGATTATCACAGCCGATGGTGGTCGCAAGGCTTTGGAGCAGGCTCATGCCGGTAAGCCCGATTTGATATTGTTGGACGTGATGATGCCTGACATGAGTGGATTCGAAGTGGCCCAGGAACTGAAGAAAGACCCCGAGACCAACGATATTCCTATTATCTTCCTGACTGCCCTCAACACTACACAAGACATCGTAAAAGGTTTCCAGTGTGGAGCTAGCGATTTCATCTCCAAACCTTTCAACAAGGAAGAGCTCATCATCCGTGTGATGCACCAAATCTCCTTGGTGGCTGCCAAGCGCATCATCCAGGAGAAGACCCTTCAGTTGGAGCACACTATCAAGGGACGTGACAAACTCTATTCCGTCATTGCCCACGACTTGCGCTCGCCTATGGGTTCCATCAAGATGGTGCTCAATCTGCTGATAGAAAGTCTGTCGAAGGACGTTGTGGGCGATGAGACCTACGAGCTCCTCTCCATGGCAAACATGCAGACCGAGGAGTTGTTTGGTTTGCTCGACAACCTGCTGAAGTGGACCAAGTCGCAGATAGGCCGACTGAACGTGGTGAAGCAGGAGTTCTCCATCGAGAACCTCATCACCGGTGTGATAGAAGTCTACAATATGGTGGCGGAGATGAAGCAAATCCGCATCGACTATATCCAAGACCCCACATTGGCAGGGCTTACCGCCTACGCCGACATCGATATGGCGAAGACTGTGCTCCGCAACTTGCTGAGCAACGCCATCAAGTTCAGCAACGAGAACTCCACTATCACTGTATACGTCATTCGTAAAGAAGACTCTGTGGTGCTGAATGTGAAGGATAATGGTTGCGGTCTGAGCGAGGAGGAACAAACCAAACTGTTCCACTCGGAGACTCACTTCACCAAGTATGGTACCAACAACGAGGAGGGTTCCGGCCTTGGCCTGCTCCTGTGCAAGGACTTTGCCGTGAAGAATGGTGGCGACCTCTACCTCGTCTCCAAAGAGGGTGTCGGCTCCACCTTCAGTTTCTCCCTCCCGCTGAAGAAGGAATAGTCATATAGGTTCTGGGTTTCTTCGAATTTGAGGTCTCTCTCAATTATCCTACCTTAGGAAGAAATCGTCTCGGCCTATTCTTTGCCACTGGTGTTTTCCCTCCCGATTATTCCGCTTAAGGAAGATTGCCGCTCTAGCCTGTTCTTTTGAGGACTGGAGGTTTACCTCAATCGTTGGAGTGGATTCCTTGGAATGATTTCCAAAGCTTATTGACTTTTGCAATGGTATGCGTCCAAGTGTGCCTGCCAGAGGACATTTCGGATGACCCTATGCTCAAGGCCCCGAGACCCTATGGTCGCTTATTTGTCTTGTGAGGGTACCTGACCATTGATCTCCAACCGCATGATTACAGGGTTGTGGTCGCTGTACTCTATCGGCTCGCTATAGTAGGTGAGGCCTTTCAAATCCTTGGAGTGGAAGATGTAGTCGATGCGGGCCAACTGCATGGCACCCTTGAAGGTGTACATGAACCCTTTGCCGCAGGTGGCAAAGCCATCCTCCAGGGTAGACTTCAGCATGTTGTACGTATAAGAATAAGGAATGTCGTTGAAGTCACCGCATAGGATAACCGGACGGTCGGTGGTCATCCGTACCACGTTCGATACGGTGATCGACTGCGTGGCACGCTGTTTGGCTTGCTCCAGAAATCCGTCCGCCACAGTGGTGTATACCTCTGTCTGGGTGACCTCTTCGCCTGCCATTGCCTTCTTCGCCATCTTGCCCAGGTTGCGGTTGATGCCTGTGGTCTGCATGTGCACGTTTACCACACGCACCACCTTGGTGCCAATCTCTATGTCGGCGTACATTGCGCTGTTGTTGGTGCCTTCGAAATCGATGAGCTGGCTGTCCACGATGGGGAACTTGCTGAAGATGCGCATATCCGCACGTCCCTTGGCCATGTAGGGATAGTCCTCCTTGAAGTTGGACGAAACCTTCTCGCGCGTCATTGCCAGATTCTCGCTATACTCCTGGAAGCAGATGATGTCGACGCTGTGATTCTCCATGAACTCCTTGATGTCGTTGGACACCGTGCCTGTTTGTTCCTTGTTGAATCCCTGCACGTTGAAGGTGGCGATGCCCACCCCTGCCTTGGTGCTCTTGTCGGGAGAACCGAATTGGTACATCGTGCCCACGAAGTTGATGCTGCAGAGCACTGCTATCAGCGGAATGAAAACCCATACCTTCCATCGGATTGTCCAGTAGACGACAAACACGGCGTTGATGACTATCAACACGGGCAGTATCCAAGCCAACACGGTCAGTGTCTCGCTGTAATAAGGGTTCGTGTCACCGGCGTAGAGTCCTATAAGGTTGGCGATGGACGTAGCGCAGGTGATGCCTACTGACAGAAAATAAAAAAGTTTGCTAACAGCTCTCATTCCCATAACGATTCGTATTTTATTCTTTTGTTTCGCAAAGATAGTGTAATTTACTGAATAAATGCTCTCAATGGCCTAAACTTCTTCTTGCTTAGGCTCTTTTCGATTTCCTCAGCCGGTTGCTATAGTTTCTAGTTCATGCTCTTTTGGCTTTCTCCCAGGTGCCGTCGCCTGTCTTCTTCCGCCGGAGGTAGGCCATTCCCTTGAACACGTTCACGTTCATGAAAAGGAAGTAGTAGGGGATGTAGAGCAACTTGTTCTTTATCTGCTTGCTCTGAAGATAGTATCCTATGAGGGCGGAGGTGTAGAAGAGCACCTGCAGCACCGCCACTGTGCGGTAGAACGGATTGGGTGTGCCCAAGGCCAGAGCCGCGTTCAGCGGTATCAGGGCAAACAGGGTGAAGGGGGTCACCGACCAGCGCAACACGCGGTGCGACACGTACTGGAACGTGATGATGCCGTAGCGGAAGGGATTGAGCAACATACGCAGGCGGTAGATGGACTGCAGTCCACCGGCGGAGATGCGAATCTTGCGCTTCTCTTCCTCGCCCATGTCGGCCGAACCGCTTTCTGTGGCGTAGGCCGATGCACAGTAGGCAATCTTGTAGCCACGTGCCACGATGCGTAGGGAGAGGATGAAGTCGTCGAGCAACGTGTCGTTCTCCATCTGTTCGAACAGTTCCGTACGTACCGCGAACAGTTCGCCGGCAGCTCCCATGGCGGAATAGAGCCGTCCATCCAATTGTTTCAGCTTCGACTCATACTTCCAGTAAATGCCTTCGCCGCCCGATGCCGCTCCGTCTTTCTCCTTTACGGCAATGCGTTTCTCGCCGGCCACACATCCTATCTTCGGGTCCATGAAGGCGCGGACAATCTCGGTGATGGATTCTGGGTTGATCATCGTGTTGGCATCCGTGAATACCACCAATGGGGTCTTCACCGCTCCAAGGGCACGGTTCAGTGCTGCCGTCTTCCCTTGCCGTTGGGGTTGAAAGAGCACCTCCACTTCGGGGTATGCGCCCAACTTCTCATTCGTGTCGTCGTTGCTGCCGTCCGTTATCCAGATGAACTTCAGCTTGTCCTTCGGGTAAGTCAGTGCCCGCGAGTTGGCCATCTTCTCGTCCACTACCTCCGACTCGTTGTAGGCGGCTACTAGCAGGGTTACCTCGGGCAGTTCGTTCGCCGTCGGCAATGTGGGTTGCACCGGTTTACGGAACAGCTCCTTCACCTTCACCATCATGTAGAGCACAATGCCGTAGCCCAGGTAGGTGTAGAACACCACGAACAGGCAAACCCAAAACAATATTTCTATAATCTTCATCACAAATGTCTCCTATATATAATAATGTATATTACTCAATCTTCATCGAACGGAACGTTTGTCTTCGGTTGGTCCGAAATCCCTGGCCTTTGTAACGTCCTTTTCGTTCAGTCCGAGTTTAGTTCCCTTGAAACTTCACTACCGTTCGGTTGCCACTTGCCGGTAAATCTCCAGCACCTTGCGTGCGGTCTGTTCCCACGAGAACTGCTTCGTGCGCTCCAGTCCGTAGGCTATCTGTGCCTGGCGGTAGTCTGCGTCGGTCTCTACCTTCAGTAGTTGCGTTGCTATCTCTTCTTCGTCATACGGATTGACGAGGATGGCTCCTTCACCGGCTATCTCAGGGATTGCCGAGGTGTTGGAGGTGATGACAGGCGTGCCGCAAGCCATGCCTTCGAGCAGTGGAATGCCGAAGCTTTCGCG
>CAVINS010000011.1:0-27257 GCA_963643925.1 Bacteroidaceae bacterium | reverse complement strand
AAAGCCTCGGCACCATTGTAGATAGCCGCCAAATCGGCATTGGCAATGTAGCCGGGAATCAAGATATACGGGGCTATGGCTTCGATGCTCAAGTCCTTCAGGTAGGCGTCCACCATCTCACGCTTCAGATCGGCAATCAACAGCGATGCCGGTTGGACGCTTCGCTGCACATAGAGGGCGAATGCCTTCAGCACACGCTTGGTGTTTTTCTTCGGGTCGGTGTTGCCCAGGAAGAAGAAATACCTCTTCCCGTCTGGCACGTATTGGTTCACCACCTCACGATAGTTTTCCATGGGACGGAAATGGTTGCTATATCCGTTGTGTACCGTCACTACCTTGTCGGCGGCGATGCCGGTCTTCTCGCAGATGTTTTGCCGTTCGAAGTCGGAAACGGTGATGACCTTTGTGCACTTGGGCAAGATGCGTGGTACGTCGAGCCGTCGGTAGTACCACCCAAGGTTCTGGTAGAGCGACTTGTTGCTGCTGTCCCGCTTCTCCAGGAAGATGATGTCGTGCAAGGTCAGCACCAAGGGGACGTTGCAGCGTAGGGGAGCTGTGTTGCTGGTGCAGTGGAGCAGGTCCGGGTGGATGCGCTTCAGTGCGCGCGGCAGCCCCACTTGTTCCCAGAGTGGGTAGCTCGGGGTGTTCACCTCCACGATGTGGAAGTTGTCCGTCTCCTGTAGGCAATGGTCTTTGCCCGGACTTACCAAAATGTAGTATTGGTTCTCGTGGTCCATTCGCTGCAGTTCGCGTATGGTCTCCAGCACCACAAAGTCCATCCCGTGCTTGTGGGGGCGGAAGATGCGTTGGGCTTCTATAGCGATTTTCATGATATCTCAGTTATTTGATCAAGTTGTTCTCCTCGTCTTTATACTCACTCTTGGACCGGAACAGTCCGCCTATGCCGCCCAGCATCTTGCGCACACGGAAGAAGAAGCTTTGGTAGATGGACCCTGCAGCCTTCATCGTATTGTTGTTGGTCAGGATGCGTGCCTTGCGGTTGGTCACGAACTTCAGCTCGCCGTAGGACTTCATGGCCAGGGCCAGCGAGCCGTCCTCGCCCCGCAGGATGTCCGTGCGGAACTGCAACTGCCGGCCCAGCTCCGTGCGGAAGGCAAACACCATGCCCCGCACGTTCAGCTCCGGTCGTTTGATGTTCTGTAGTCGTAGGTAGCAGTCGCGCAGAGTCTCGTAGACCCACAGTTGGAAGGGTGAATGCCCCTCGTCGGGGATGAAGCTCCAGAGGGCGTAGCAACACGCCACCCCTTTGTGGTCCAGCGCCCGCACCATTGTCTCTATATAATATGGTGGGTAGATGGAGTCCGCGTCGATGCAGAGGTAGTATTTCCCTCTGGCGTGAGCCAGTCCGCAGTTGCGCGCGTGCCCAGGTCCCTTCTTCTCCTCGGCGTACCATGTCACCCCCAGGTCCGCCAGCACCTCTCGGGTGTTGTCCGTGGAGAGATTGTCCACCACGATAATCTCGTAGGAAATGTTGGTGATGTTGCGGCAGAGGGAGTAGAGGCAGCTGAGAATGTGTCTCCCCTCGTTGTGGGCGATGGCTACTACCGACACGGTGGGGTGTTGCACCTCGCTCAGCTTCTTCAAGTGAAAACGTACCTTCTCCTTAGTGGCATGCGAAGCCTCCTCGTAGGGTTTTTCGTAGTCGGACAAATAGGGCGTGTACCATTTCATAGGCTTATGCGGCATGAGTTGTTTCTAGTAAATCCTTTGGCAATATAAACAGATTATACGGATTTCTTGTCCTTTTCCGCCTTTTTTTTCAATAATGTGTCGAATAGCACAATCCATTGGTGCATGATGGCGGGTTTGTTGTAGCACTGGATGTGTTCTCCGGCTTTCGCACCCATCGCTTTGCGCTCTTGGTCGTGCTCCATCAGATAGCATATCTTCTCCGCCATAGCATCCGTGTCGCCTACAGGCACGAGGAATCCGTCGTCGCCGTCGGTGATGGCGTCACGCGGTCCGCAGGGGCACTCGAAAGAGACTGGCGGCAGGCCGCAACTCATGGCTTCTATCAGCACCATCACGAATCCTTCGAACCGTGAGCTCAGTACAAAGATGGAACTTTCGCAATACTTGTCCACGATGTTGGTCACCGCATCCTCCAAATGCACGTTGGTCAGTCCGTGTTGGTCGGCGAACGCTTGGTAACTGCTCTTGTCGCCCTTGCCGTAGACGTAGAGTTCCCATTCGGGATGGCGCTTGTTCACTTCGCACCAGACCTTCAGTAGCAGGTCGAACCCTTTTTGGTAGACGAAGCGTCCCACGGCGATCACTTTGTGTGAGGTCAGTTCGCTCCGTTGTTCTGTCTCGAAGGGGATGGGGTTGCTGATGACGGTCACGTTGCTCAGTTCCGGCCAATAGTTGCGGTCCTCGTGGCTGAGCACGATGAAGCGGTCCAGCTGCCTGAGTTTGCCGATGAGCTGCTTCATCCACAGCTTGGCGAACATTTCCTTGATAAAGTTTGTGTCGCCCGCCTCGAAGTTGCGGTAGTTCTTGCGGTTCACGTGCAGCTCTCCTATCTTCAGACTCCCGTCCTTGATGGAGGTGATGAAGTTTATCTCCCTCCTCAGCAGCGAAATGGTCACGCTCGGTCGGATTTCGAAGAGGGCCTTCTTCAGGCGTTTCTTATAGATGCCTTGCTTGTAGAGGTAGACGGGAATCTTCAGCAGGAAGGGCAGGTTCCACAGCTTCTCGAAGTTTACGTCCAGATAGATGAGGTGAATCTTCGGCGAGAGTTGGTAGTAGGGCTCTTTTCCCTTGCCGTCCGTCAGGATGATGTAGATGTCGTACCCGGCTTCTTCAGCCAGGTAGTTTACTTTGGTGGTGAGCACCCGTTCCACTCCTCCCGAAATGTAGAGCGACGGTGTGCAGTATACGATTTTTGTCTTGTCCATATTGTTCTCTTTCTATTTTGTCTCCGGTGCGTGGCGAGGTCACCATTCACCGAAGGTATGTCTCATGTAGGCGGCAATCTGCTCCGCGCATTTGTCTATGTTGTATGTGGTCTCGGCCAATCGGCGTGCATTGCGAGCAAACTCCCTAGACCGTCCTTCGGAAGTGGAGAATCTGTCTACGGCTTCGGCCCATGCCAGCGGGCCGTGCGGCTTCACCTTCAGTCCGACCCCAGCCTTCTCCACGTCGATGGGGTGGTAGGGGTTGTCTGTCACGATGATGGGCTTGCCCAGTGCCAGGGCTTCCACGATGGAGGTGTGGCCAGTGCAGTAGGCAAGCCCCTTGGCGTTGATGGGGATTACCACGGCTTTGGCCTTTAGGGTGCGCAGGGCAGTGAACGTCTGCGTGCTCTGCTGCTGTGGAATGAGGTGAATCTTCACGTGCTCCGTGTCGTGCTTTTGAAGGCCGCAACCGGTGTATGCATAAATCTCTAACCGTTGGCCTGACCGCTCAAAGCCCTCGATGAGCGTGCCGTAGTCTCGGTTTTCCAGTCCTGTGGAGATGAAGAAGTCTTCGTCCGCTGTTGGCTCTTCCTGCTCTGCCACGATGCGGTCGATGTAGGAAAGCTGCGTTCCCCAGTGAAGGACCTCCGCTTGGTCCTGTCGCACGAACCCGCGCTCGATGCACTCCTCCATGTTCTTGGGCGAGTGGAAATATATCTTGTCGAACACCTTGTAGATCCACCGGATGTACCAGCGGTTGCAGCTTGTGATCGTCGGCGTGAAGTGCAGGATGCCAGCCAACCGCTCGTGTCGGAGGTAGCCCATCCGCTTTGACAAGGCCAGCAGCAGGTAAAACGTTCCCTTCAGATAGGGGAAGAAGAGAAAGTCGGCATGCATCCTGTGCAACTGCCGTATGTCCAGCAGTGCCCCCTTCAAACTCCCGGCTTGGGAGTAGAACGAGACCTCGGCTCCTTTCTGCTCCAGCTCGAGGGCGCCATACAATATCTGTGACGAGAAGTCACCCGCCCGCACCTTGGCGGCTATACTGCTGAGGCTGTAGCCGCAGTAGACAATTTTCGGACGCTTCCCGGCCTTTACTGATTCAGTCGTTTGTCCTTCTTTACTCATGTTATTCTTCTATTAAAGTTCGTCTATCACCTTCTGCATCTGCATCCTCCATGAAAGAGGCTGGATGCTGCCACGTATAGTTCGCGCATCCATGTTCAACGATTCATTGAACCGGAGGATGGATTCGATGTTTACAGGCGACTCGTTGGCCGGAACCTTCATGATGTAGGGCCGGTCGTTGAAGTCCTCATCATCCTCGGAGAAGATGAAGGGGATGCCTCGGGCCGCATACTCGCGGTTCTTCAGTGTCTTGATGGACTGCACTCCGCTGCGGTGGCGTGCCAAGCTGCCTACGGCAAAGTCGCATTGGTTGAAGCAGTCGTCCAATTCCTGGCCAAATTTCGTGCCGTGGAAGATGACATACGGCTGCAAACCATATTGTTCTATTAACTCATGGAAACCTGTCGCATGCTTGGAATTGTACATCTCCGACGGCCCTATGCCTCCCACAATGTGGAAGTAGACTTTCGTTTCGCGGGGTTGCTTGTAGTATTCACCCAGTCCTTGGATGAGTCGGTCGAAGCCGTGCCAATAATGTACCTCGGCAACTCCTATCAAGTGAAACTCATTGGGCATGGCGTGCGGTGTGGGTCGCCACAGGGCGATGGAGTCAAAATCCACGCCGTTGGAGATGCGTATGGTGCGCCGCCCGAAGATTTGTTCATCCTTACTGAAGGTGACGATGGCATCCGTCTGACAGGCCAGTTTATGGCGGAACAGTTGGTCTACCTTCAGTTGTAGCCGTTCCGACAACGGGAAACCATTATACTCTTGGTCGTAGGGGTAGGTAGGTATCTCGATGGCCGTGCGAACACCCGCCTGCCTCAGCCGGCGGAACATACGTATGGTGAATGGGTTTGCGTTGTGAAACGATCGGGTATAGACCACATCGATGTGGTTGGTGCGCACGTAGTCCACGATGGAGTCGTAGCACATCCGTTTCCGCAGGGATGCCAATCTCCCTTTCCCGAAATTCTGCAGCACCTCCCCGTCGACGTAGCGTATGCGGTCGCCGCTAGGGGCGATGTCGTAGGTGCACACATGCACCTCATGACCGTTCTCCCGCAGCCCCTTCAGCTGGTAGTGTATCTTCTTGCTGATGCCGCTGTGCTCTGCGAAGCCGTGGTATACAATAAACAGTATCTTGTGTTTGTCCATTTGCCGGATAGTTGTGTTAGTTCGTTATTCTTCGGGTTGCCAGTTACCTCCGGCTCTTCTTCTCGGCAAGCAACCGTTCGAAGAGGTCGGTCCACAACTTCATGACCCGGTCGGGAGCGTAGCGCATGCTGTTGACTTGTGCCTTGCGTCCCATCTCCTGGCGTATCTCCTCGTGATCTATCATGAATTCGATAGTCTTGGCCAGCTCCGTGACGTTGCCGTTCTCCACCAGTAGACCGTCCTCACCATTGCGGATGATATCCGACGGACCATGCGGACAGTTGAACGACACGCAGGGCAGACCGCACTGCATGGCCTCCACGAGCACCAGCCCGAAGCCCTCGAAGCGCGAACTCATCACGTAGAACGAGCTCTCGGTATATTTATCGGCAATGTTCTTCACCGGAGCGTGCAAGTGCAACGTTCCGCCGACACCCGCCTCTTGAATCTGTCGGTTGAGCGCGTCTATCAGTGTCCCCTCGCCATAAAGGTGCAACTCCCAGTCGGGGTGGTGGCGTGAGACGAGTTCCCAGGCGGGGATAAGCATATCGTAGCCCTTCTGCTCCTCGTAGCGTCCCACGCTGATGATGCGTTTGCTGCTGCAGTCACTCTTCCCGAGTGGGGTTTCGATGGTCACTGGGTTGGGGATGACCGTTGCCTGGATGACCGGCGCCCAACTCTCTGCATCATGCTCGGTGAGCAGTACCAGTGCGTCGAGCTTGCTTACCGCCCGCTCCTGTTTCTTCCGCCAGTAGTGCGCAACCTGTTTGTAGGGGAAACCGCGTGTCTCCATTAGGTGGAAGTTGCGCGCGAAGTGTTTGGCCACGTGCGACTCGCCCACCTTCAGACTGCCGTCGTGGAGCGAGGTGAGGAAATCCATCTCGCGTCCCAGCGTGGTGAGCACGATGTCCGGTTTCAGGTCGGCAAGGGTTTTCTTCAGTTTCCGCTTATATTGGGGCATCAGGGTGAAGTAGACCCACGTCCGCCCCAGGAGCCCGTGGCGGTATTGCTCGTTGAAGTCGAGGCCCAGGTCGATGTGCTTCACCTTAGGCGACAGCGGGAACACGGCCGGCCGTCCTGTCTGTGAGTCTGTGATGATGTACACCTCGTAGCCGCAATGCTCGGCAAAGTAGTTCGCCTTGGTGGTGAGCACCCGGTCGGTTCCTCCCATGGTGGACAGATTCGTGTAGATGTATGCTATTCTCATACTACATATAGTAATAGGTATCCGATTCAATCCACAAATGTACTTCTATTCGTCGAAAATGCAAACACTTTGGGAAATAAAGAACAAAAAACTTGTATGGAGAGGGGAAGAACGCTACTTTTGCATGTAAGTGGACAGGAGGATAGCTCTATGACAAAGGCCTCCTGGACGAACCAACAGTACTTTTATGCAAAAGAATCCAAAAGTATCGGTCATTATGCCGGTCTACAACACGGCCACGTTCCTTCGCGAGGCAATGGAGAGCGTGACGAACCAGACCCTGTGCGACATCGAGATTATTGCTGTGAACGACGGGTCCACGGACGGGAGTGGTAACCTGCTGAAGGACTTTGCCTCCCAGGACGACCGCATCACGGTGCTCGAGCAGACCAACCAAGGACAGTCGTGCGCACGCAATGCGGCGTTGCCACTGGCAAAGGGTGACTATATATACTTCATGGATAGCGATGACGTGCTTCACCCTGAGACTCTCGACCTCTGCTGGCATGCGGCTGAGGACAACCATCTGGACTTCGTCTTCTTCGATGCGGAGGTGATGGTCTCCGGCACATACGCCTCCAAGCAGGACTATTGCCGCAAGGGGCAGTTGGACGATACTCGGGTGTGGGACGGACAGGAGTTGCTCGACTATGAGATAGAACACTTCCTCTACCGTACCCCTGTGTGGCTCTACTTCGTCCGGCGTTCGTACCTGAAGTCTGTCTTCCCGGGGTTCTATCCCGGCATCATCCACGAGGATCATCTCTTCGCCATCCCCTTGCATCTGAATGCCGGTCGGGTGATGTACCTGCCTCGGCCCTTCTTTCAGCGGCGTGTGCGCAACGAGTCCACTATGCATTCCCGCTTCACGATGCGCAACATCAAGGGCTACACCGTCACCACGGAAGAGTTGGAGACCCTGGCCGGCGCACACCCCGAGTGGGCTGTGCTGATACGCAAGTTCCTTTGCCAGATGCTCGACGCTGTGGTGTGGGAGTCGCACCGACTCACCTTCGCGGACAAGTGTCGCGTGTTTATATCTTTCATCCGCCATGGATGGTTCGCCCGTGTGCGGTTCCGTCAGTGGTTAGTGTTTTGGCTTAAGGGAGGACGCTGATGGCTGACCGTGTACACAAAAGTCTGCTCAATGCGAAGGTGAACTTGCTTTTCTACTTCCTTTCGCTCTTCTTCGCCTTCTTCTCGCGCGACATCTTCTTGCGCTGTCTGGGAGCCGAGTTCATCGGTCTGACAGGTACGCTTGGCAACATATTGGGATACCTCAACCTGGCGGAGCTGGGCATCGGGGCGGCTATCAGCTACTTCCTCTATAAACCATTGCAGTCGGGCGACAGGGAACAGATCAACGAGGTGATGGCCGTCTTCGGTTACCTCTACCGCCGCATCGGATACTTCATACTGGGTGCAGGTGCGCTGTTAAGTTGCTTCTTTCCGCTCATCTTCGCCAAGGAAGAGCTGGGTATGGGCATCATCTACTTCGCCTTCTACTCCTTCCTGGGCTCCTCGCTCATAGGCTACTTCATTAATTATCGACAGATATTGCTCACTGCAGACCAAAAAAATTATTTGGTGGCTATCTATTTCCAGTCGGCTGGTTTGGTGAAGACCGCTTTGCAGATTTTCCTGGCATATTACTATAGCAATCTCTTTGTGTGGGTCGGCATCGAGTTTCTCTTCGGCATTCTCTGCTGTATTGTACTCAATTGGAAGATAAATAAGGAGTACCCGTGGCTGAAGCCGACCGTCAGTCAGGGCAAGATGCTGCTTGCGAAATATCCCCGGATACTGACCAACACCAAACAGGTGTTCATCCACAAGATAAAGGACTTCCTGCTCTCGCGGAGCGACGAAATCATGGTATACGCCTTCGTGTCGCTGAAGATGGTGGCCTACTATGGCAACTACACCATGATCATCACCAAACTGTCGCTGCTCTTCACCTCGGCGCTGGACGGGGTAAGCGCCGGCGTGGGCAACCTGGTGGCCGAGGGTGACAAGCGCAACATGATGAAAGTCTTCTGGGAACTCATGACCATCCGACATTTCGTGGCGGGACTGATGTGCTTCAGCCTCTATTTTCTGATGGAACCCTTCGTCAGCCTGTGGCTGGGCGACCAGTACATCCTCGACCGCACCATCCTCGTGCTGCTGCTTGTGTACCTATACATAAATCAGAGCCGCGGAGTGGTGGACATGTTCAACCATGCCCACGGACTCTATGCCGACACGTGGTCCGCCTGGGTGGAGCTGGTGCTGAACGTCAGTGTCACTCTGGCTGTGGCGCTCAACTATGGCATCGTGGGCATCCTGCTGGGAAAGATTGTCAGCGTGACGGTCATCGTCATCTTCTGGAAACCCTACTACCTCTTCTCGCAGGGGCTGAAGCTGCCGATAGGGGTCTATTGGAAAGGTGCGGTGAAATACTACTTCATCTTCGCCATCTCCTTCTTCTGTGGTAGCGTGGTGTCGGGCTATGTCCCCATTACGCCATCTGACAGCTATCTCCACTGGGTACTCTATGCAATCATCCTGGTTGTGGCCTATCTGCTGGTGAACCTCACCTTGCTCTACCTCTTTGCCAATGGGGCCAAGAACTGTGCGACGCGCATTCGGGGCATGCTGCCTGGACAGCGTTGAGACCCTGACTGGAGATATTTAGTCCACTCACTGACGGGTTTCTGGAGCGGATGAGGCTGTCTATGGTGACGTTCGGGGACGTATTTGTTAATTGTCTCTTTTTTCTTTCCGAAAATATTTGGTCATGTTGTGGAAACTGTCTACCTTTGGCACATTAAGCTCAGACTGCATTGCCGAATGGCGGCAGACGAAGCACTGTGGGCCGTGTGGTCGTGGCATGACGGTGAAATCGGTGTGGACGGGCTACGAGATGAAATAAAAACATTAGAAATGATAAATTAAGACGCAAGGCATGAAAAGATTATGGCTATCTATGACGGTCCTCGCCCTTATTGCGGCAGGCTGTTCGTCGAGCGAGGACAACATCCCGCAGGAACTCGCGGACACACCCATCACGGTGAACGCTTCCGTTAACCCATTGTCAACGCGCGCAGGATACACATCCGATGAACTGCCCGCAAGTTTTAACCTCAAGATCACTAACAGTCAAAACTCCAGCTATAGCTACGATGTGACTATGAAACCTAGCGTGGGCAAAGTACCCTGGCTAGCATACGACGCCGATGGCAACACCAAACTGATGCTTTGGATGGACAATAAGACCACCGTGGACGTGAAGGCATCCACTTTCAACATCTCCGACGGGGCTGTCGCCTTGAAAGCCGAAGCAGACCAGACTGACGCGGCCAACGTGAAGGCGTCTGACCACCTCATGTGGAACAACACTGCACAGCAGCCCACTGGTGAGGGCATCCGTGTGGAGCTCAACCACGTGATGACGAAAGTCAACATCACTGTCACCTTGGGTGACCAGTACGACGGTGCCACCAATCCTATCACCGCTGTCACCGTCTGCGGCACTAAAGCCTCTGCATTGTTCCACCGCACCAACGGATGGACAGTGGACGCTGCGATGGCATCTACCGCCATCAAGGCTTTTGACTTGAAAGACTTCACAGCAGTGGGCGGCGAAGTGAAGAACGCCATCGCCAAGTACGAGGTCATCCTCGTGCCGCAGATCGTGGAGAAGGGACAGTTCTCGGTGAAACTCGATATCGCTGGCGATACCTACACTTGGACCTCCGACGAGGCCGTGGTGATGAACCAAGGAGAATGCCACGAGCTGAAACTGATAGCCGGCAAGGATAAAGTGGTGGGCTTCGGCTTCACACCTATGGATTGGACTGAGACGAGCTACAAAGTAACGACCGATTAACTCCGAAAACAGATATGAAGACATTCAGTAAACTATATCTTATGGCGGTCGCCACACTCGGCCTGATCGCCTGTAACAGCGAGGAGGGCTACCTCGCCGCTTTCAACGACGACCCCAACGCCGTGCACTTCGATGTGCGGATAAGCGACCAAAACGTGGCTCTGAAGGATACGAAGGTGGATCCCTTCAAGACTACCGGCGCCGTGTTCGAGGCCGGAGACCAGATTTCTGTGGAGGCAGGCAAACAAAGCGCTGTCACCTACGCGCTGACCGATGGCAAATGGGTGCCCGAGACCGGCAAGTATCTCATCTGGGAGACCGATAAAAACCTTCAGTTCCGCGCCTACTATCCCGTGGTAGCAGGTGCATCGCTCACCGACTTCGCAATGCCGGCCAGCTATGCTGACCCCGTCGCACTGGAGGCTGCCGACTATATGACCGGTTCCACCACCAGCGACAAGGCCAAGGCGGTGTCGCTCGTCATGAACCGTATGATGGCCCGCGTCATCGTGCAGGTTGTTGACCATAACAACCAGTACGAGAGCTTCAGCGTAAGCAACGTCACTCTGACTGTCAATTCCAAGGGTTACAAGGACGGCAAGGCCGAGGCCGGACAGATGACCGTCACCGCCCTGCCGCAGGAGAACAACACCAAGTTCTATGCCTTGGTTGCCCCTACTACTGCCGATGCAAAGGCCGTGTTCCTTACTATTAAAGGTACCGATGAGGGTGGGGTAGAGCACACCCACACCGTCATTGGCCTAGAGGCTATGGTGGCTGGAGTCAGCTACACCTATGAGTTGACCATCGGTAAAGACAAAGCCGAAGTGTCCAATGTCACAGTCAAGGATTGGGCTACAGGTGATGTCATCGGTGAGGGTGAGGCAGAGATAATTTGAAACCATATTTCGTCGATTGTAATAACCTCTCCGACTCACAGTCTATTGAATATAAGCAGAGGCTCCTCCCCAAAAGAGGAGCTTCTTTTGTAAGGTACACTCGCGGAAATTGTCCTCAATGCGAGGCTTTCCTTGAAGGAAATCGATGCTCCGCCCGCATGCACTCAGGCAATGCTCCGCCAGTCTCCACACAATCGTTCGTAGGGCTCCACACAATCTAATTGTTTTGCCCTATACAATCGATTGTTTTGCCTCATACAATCGATTGTGTGGACCCATACAATCTAATTGTTTTGCTCCACACGAAGCATCGTGTGGCGGAACGGGTTAAAAGGAAGACCAAATAACCTCGTACTCCTCTTGATCGTTTCGGAAAATTACCCTTAATTTCCTCTGCCCTGCGAAAAAACAAAAGGGAGCTTCCCTTTGCTGAGAAGCTCCCTATATATAATAAGGTATAGTCGGAGGAAAATGCCGAAGACCTTATGCGTTACAGCGTCACGCCATTCTTGAAGATGGCAATCTCGCGGTAACCCTTCTTCTCGTTGTTCACCAACTCGCCGCTCGCTACACGGATGATGTAGTCGATGAAACGTTCGCAGGTCTTCTCCATCGGCTCGTTCTCCACAATCACTCCGGCATTGAAGTCAATCCATGTCGGCTTGTTGGCGGCGAGGTTGGAGTTGGTGGAGATTTTCATCGTCGGTACGTACGTGCCGAAAGGTGTGCCGCGGCCTGTGGTGAAGAGTACCATGTGACAACCGCACGAAGCCAATGCTGTGGACGCTACAAGGTCGTTGCCCGGAGCGGACAGCAGGTTCAGTCCCTTCACGCTCAAGCGTTCGCCGTAAGGCATCACACCCATCACGTAGCTCTTGCCGCACTTTTGTGTGCAGCCCAGTGCCTTCTCCTCCAGTGTGGAGATGCCGCCTGCCTTGTTGCCCGGTGAGGGATTCTCGCCGACAGGCTCGCCGTGGGAGAGGAAGTAGGACTTGAAGTCGTTGATGAGGCTGACGGTCTGGTCGAACAGCTCCGGAGTCTTGCAGCGGTTCATCAGGATGGTTTCGGCACCGAACATCTCAGGAACCTCGGTCAGCACCGATGTGCCGCCCTGGGCAATGAGGAAGTCCGAGAACACGCCCAGCAACGGGTTGGCTGTGATGCCCGAGAATCCGTCCGAGCCACCACACTTCAGACCCACGCGCAGCTCCGACAGGGGAACATCCTCGCGCACATCCTTGCTGGCCACGTCGTAGAGGCGACGCAGGATGGCCATGCCTTCCTCAATCTCGTCGTGCACCTTCTGTGTAGTCATGTACTGCACGCGCTCCGGGTCCACCTCGCCCACGAACTCCTTGAACACGTCCGGCTGGTTGTTCTCGCAACCCAAGCTCACTACCAGCACGGCTCCGGCGTTGGGGTGCTTCACCATGTCGCGCAGAATCTTCTTCGTGTTCTCGTGGTCGTCGCCCAGCTGCGAGCAACCGTAGTTGTGGGGGAAGGATACGATGGCGTCCACGCCCCGTGACTGGGTCTCCTGGCGAAGCTTCTCGGCCAGCTGGTTGGCGATGCCGTTCACACATCCCACGGTGGGGATAATCCAAATCTCGTTGCGCACGCCCACGTCGCCATTCTTGCGGCGGTAGCCTTTGAAGGTGAGGTCCTTGTGCGGGATGTCGAGGTCCACGGTCACGGGGTTGTAGGTATAGCTGAGCAGTCCGGCCAAGTTTGTCTTCACTTTGTGCTCGTTGATCCAGTCACCCTGCCGGATAGCCTCTTTGGCATGACCGATAGGGTAGCCGTACTTGATGATGTTCTCTCCCTCGGCGAAGTCCTTGAGGGCAACCTTGTGTCCGGCGGGCACGTCCTGGTTGACGTGGATGTCCACTCCGTCCACGGTGATGGTCTGCCCGGCCTTCAGGTCCGAGATGGCCACGGCCACGTTGTCGGCCACGTTAATCTTCAGATACTTTGTTTCCATGCTGTTTTTTATGATAAGTTATGTTACGTCATACGATAAATCAGGCTACGAATGTAGGCATAATTTCGGTACCTGCCACACTTTCTGAGGAAAAAAAACACGCAGAGTGTGTTCGGACACAATTTTCGTAAAATTCAAGGGAAATCTATTGTGCATTCATATATAATATTTATATTTGCCGCAAAACTGCGTGGCCGGGGCCGGGCGCACCTTGTCCGACGAGTGGCTAAGCGGTTCGCATGAAGAAATAAAAGCTAAGAATACTAATAACTAAAAGACAAAAAATTATGGGAAAAGTCGTAACTTTAGGAGAAATCATGTTGAGATTGTCAACTCCGGGACAGAAGCGTTTCGTGCAGTCTGACGTGTTCGATGTAGTGTATGGTGGCGGTGAGGCCAATGTGGCAGTGAGCTGCGCCAACTATGGCCACGATGCTTACTTCGTGACGAAATTGCCGAAACACGAGATTGGCCAGTCTGCAGTGAACGCGCTGAGACGCTTCGGTGTGAAGACCGACTTCATCGCTCGCGGTGGCGACCGTGTGGGTATCTATTACCTGGAGACAGGCGCTTCGATGCGTCCGAGCAAGGTCATCTACGACCGCGCACACTCTGCCATTGCCGAGGCCGATCCTTCTGATTTCGATTTCGACGCCATCATGAAGGGTGCTGACTGGTTCCACTGGTCGGGCATCACTCCCGCCATCAGCGACAAGGCTGCCGAGCTCACCCGCTTGGCTTGCGAGGCTGCCAAACGCAACGGCGTGACCGTGTCCGTAGACCTCAACTTCCGCAAGAAATTGTGGACAAAGGAGAAAGCACAGTCCATCATGAAACCTCTGATGAAATATGTGGACGTCTGCATCGGCAACGAGGAAGACGCTGAACTCTGCCTGGGCTTCAAACCCGACGCTGACGTGGAAGGCGGCAAGACCGACGCTGAAGGCTACAAGGGTATCTTCAAGGCCATGGCCAAGGAGTTCGGATTCAAATATGTGATCTCCACACTGCGCGAGAGCTTCTCGGCTACACACAACGGCTGGAAGGCTATGATCTACAACGGCGAGGAGTTCTATGAGTCCAAGCGCTACGACATCAACCCCATTATCGACCGTGTGGGTGGTGGCGACTCATTCTCTGGTGGTATCATTCATGGCTTGCTGACAAAACCCAACCAAGGCGCTGCCCTCGAGTTCGCTGTGGCTGCTTCGGCTCTGAAGCACACCATCAACGGCGACTTCAACATGGTATCCGTTGAGGAGGTAGAGGCACTGGCTGGCGGCGACGCTAGCGGTCGTGTACAACGTTAACATTTCAACCTTTAAAATATAACCTAAACATCAACGTATGGCGGAGCGATGCCGAGAGTGGCTGACGCTCCGCCTTACTCCAATCGTAAAAGAAAAATATGGCAAGATTCGATAAACTGGCCGTGCTGAACAAGATTGGTTCAACTGGCATGGTACCTGTGTTCTACCACAAAGACGCAGAAATAGCAAAGAAGGTAGTGAAGGCCTGCTACGAAGGTGGCGTGCGTGCCTTCGAGTTTACCAACCGTGGCGATTTCGCTCACGAGGTGTTTGCCGAGGTAGTGAAGTTCGCTGCCAAGGAGTGCCCTGAGATGGCTCTCGGCGTAGGCTCTGTAGTAGACCCTGCCACAGCCGCCCTCTATCTGCAGCTGGGTGCCAACTTCGTGGTTGGCCCGTTGTTCAACCCCGAAATAGCCAAGATCTGCAACCGACGCCTCGTGGCTTACACACCGGGCTGCGGAAGCGTGTCTGAGGTTGGCTTTGCTCAGGAGGCAGGATGCGACCTGTGCAAGATATTCCCGGGCGACGTGCTCGGCCCGAAACTCGTGAAGGGTCTGTTGGCACCGATGCCATGGTCGAAGCTGATGGTTACCGGCGGCGTGGAACCGACCGAGGAGAACCTCACCTCATGGATCAAGGCCGGCGTGTTCTGCGTAGGCATGGGCTCTAAACTCTTCCCCAAGGACAAAGTGGCTGCTGAGGACTGGGCTTACGTGACCGACAAGTGCAAGGAAGCCTTGGGCTACATCGCCGCTGCACGCAAGTAAAAACTGTCGGCAAGCGGCGTTTGGCCGCTGCGCATCGACTTGAATATACACGCGTCACCCTCTGCCGGCGCGGATATACCGCTGGTCAGAGGGTGGCTTTTTTGTGCCCCTACTGAAATACCTATAAATGATGATTGCCCCATTGCAGGGAAAACAGTATCTTTGCCCCATAGAAAATAACTTAGAACCCCAATCGAAGACTATGACTCTAGGAATGAAATACCGGTCGGTAGATAAGATGAGCGACCTCATCAGCAACGACTATAAATTGCTGTTGGTGATGAGCCGATTCGGCCTGTCCCTCGGCTTTGGCGACAAGACTGTGAAGGAAGTGTGCGAAGAACAGGGCGTGGACACCTCCACTTTTCTGGCCGTGGCCAACTTCATGCAGGAGGAAACCGACATCATGGGCGAGGAGCAGCATGGACTGTCAGTAGCCTCGCTGATGGACTACCTGCAACAGGCACACAGCTACTTCCTCGACTTCCAGCTACCCACCATCCGTCACAAACTGGTGGAGGCTATCGACTGCTCGTCGAGCAACGAGATAGCCTTTCTCATCCTCAAGTTCTTCGACGAATACGAGGGTGAGGTGCGTAAGCACATGGAATACGAGGACCAAAACGTCTTCACCTACGTTCGGGCAATGCTCAGCGGTGCGCCAACCAAGGAGGGATTCACCATCAATGTTTTTGCCCGCAAGCATAACCAAATAGAGGCGAAGCTCACCGAACTGAAGAACATCATCATCAAATATTATCCCGAGAAGGGAAACAACCACCTGCTGAACGCTGTGCTGTTCGATATATTCAGCTGCGAGCAGGACCTCTCGTCGCACTGCCGTGTGGAAGACCTCCTGTTTGTGCCGGCTGTCAGGCATCTGGAGAAAGAGAGGAACGGAAAATGAAAAATGAAGTCGTCCGCATAGCAGTGGCCGATGCGTCCGTCATCGTTCGCAGTGGGGTAGTGGTGGTGTTGCGCCACTTGCCCGACGTTAGTGTTCAGCCCGTGGAAATAACCTCCCCCGAAGGTTTGCACGACTGCATGCAGGCGCACGTGCCCGACATCCTCATCGTCAACCCCACCTTCGGCGGATGGTTCAACATTGAAACCTTCAAGAATACCTACGGTGCCTCCGCAGTGAAGATTGTGGCTCTGCTTTCCAACCTCACCGACCCGGCTCTGCTGAAGGACTATGACGACAAGATTACTATCCTCGACGACCCGCAGGCCATCGGCGGCATAGTGGACCGCTTGCTGCACCAAGGCCGGGAGGAAGAGGACGAAGACTCTGAGCAGGAGTCGCTCAGCCAGCGCGAGAAGGAGATTATCGTCTGTGTGGTGAAGGGCATGATCAACAAGGAGATTGCCGACCAGCTGAACATCTCCATCCACACAGTCATCACACACCGCCGCAACATCTCCCGCAAACTGCAGATTCACTCCCCATCCGGCCTCACCATCTACGCCATCGTCAACAAACTGGTGGATGTGAACGAGATAAAGCTGTAACCAATTACCTACTCGTTGGTAGACCGCAGAGGCCAAAATACCCCGATATGGGGATTGTCGGGTAGTGCAAAGCCCTCTATCTTTGCATCGTGATAAATGAAGAATAAGTTAGTTAGTCATAAATAAATTACGTAACCACAATTTTATTATTAGTACAATAAAATGCAACGATTCCCCTTGAAGTGATTTCACGGGGAATCGTTGTTTTAGATGCTGTGGCCTGACGGTGCTTTATTTGAGCTTCGAGAGGAACTTCGCCCTGTCCACGATGAAACGTATGTGGGTTCCCTCGCCGATGAGCGTCTCGCCGTCGTGCGCCTCCACCTTGAAGGTCAGCTTGCGTCCGTCCACCTCGGTGAGTGTTGCCTTTGCCTTGATGGTGGCTCCGGTGGCCGAAGGCTTCAAGTGCGACGTCTGAATCATGCTCCCTACCGTGGAACTGCCATCGGGCAGTTCGTCCGCCACCGCTAGCATGGCGGCATTCTCCATCAGAGCTACTAAGGCGGGAGTGGCCAGCACCTCCATGTCGCCCGACTCGAGGGTGAGCGCCCAATTCTTCTCCGATACTATGGTCACACTGGTGTGTGTAAGTCCTGTTTCCAACATAATGCGTAATAGTTTGTTTGCCGCAAAAGTAGGCAAAAAGTCGATGCGGCAACCCCGCCAGACGATAAAAATTGCCGATAGGTTTGCTACTATAATAATAAGGTGTATTCGCATTATTGTCTAAGGAAAAACAACCGTAGGGATGTGAATAAATGAGCCAAGGCTCGATGGGTGTTGACCCTAGGCTCTATGGCACTTGACCCATGGCTCATTTTTCTTTCCGTTAGGGTTGTCTTTTGCCCTTCCATAATATTCTATAATTGACGATATTTGCAGCCTAAAACGATATGCACACATGGAAACTGACCCGACCACGTTGCTACAAACCATTCCGACCTCGCTGAGAGATTACATCGAACGGGAAATAGTGCCCCGCTACACTGCCTTCGACAAGGCTCACAACCTGGACCACGTCCGCACCGTTATGCAGGACAGCCTAGAGCTGGCCGCCCTCTATCCCGAGGCCAACCCGTGGATGGTCTATACCATTGCCGCCTACCACGATGTTGGGCTTTGCCGCGACCGTGCTACCCATCACCTAGTCTCCGGAGAACTGTTGCAGGCCGACCGCAACCTGCTTCAGTGGTTCACCCCGGCGGAGATAACCCTGATGAAGGAAGCTGTGGAGGACCATCGCGCCAGTGCCGACCATGCGCCCCGCACTCTCTACGGCTGCATCGTGGCCGAGGCCGACCGCCAGCTCGACCCCATGACCGTGCTGTTGCGCACCGTGCAGTTCGGTCTCAAACACTATCCTCAGTTGGAACGACAGGCGCACTACGAACGCTTCGTGGAGCACCTCCATGAGAAATACGCTGAAGGTGGCTACCTAAGGATTTGGCTTCCGCAGTCGAAGAATGCCGACCGCCTAGCCCGCCTGCGAGCAATCATTGCCGACGAAGTCCGACTTCACACTATATTCGAACAGCTCTTCCGTCAAGAATGCGGAGAACCGCGGTCTTTAAGCCACTGGAATATGACAAATAGTCAGATGTAGGGCTGGACTTACCTTGTCTTTCTCTGTCAAGTCCGCCGTAGGGGCATCTGCGCTCATCCTGATATGCATTCCTACACCTTATTATATATACACACGGAATTCCTTTCCGAATCTACCCAAAAGGTTTGGCACGGGATTTGTTTACTAGTTAGCGTGCCGCAAGCATAGGAAACCTACCGTAGGGGTAGGAAACCGAAGACGAGGGCACAGAGAACAAATCACAAGAATAATAACAAATAAAAACATACAATTATGGGAAAGATTATTGGAATAGACTTAGGAACTACTAACTCCTGTGTAGCAGTGTTCGAAGGTAACGAACCTGTAGTAATCGCCAACAGCGAAGGTAAACGCACCACTCCGTCCATCGTGGCATTCGTCGACGGCGGCGAGCGTAAGATAGGTGACCCTGCCAAACGTCAGGCTATCACCAACCCGAAACGTACGGTGTTCTCCATCAAACGTTTCATGGGTGAGACTTTTGACCAAGTGCAGAAAGAGGTTGCCCGTGTACCTTACTCGGTAGTGCGTGGTGACAACAACACTCCGCGTGTGGACATAGACGGACGTCTCTACACCCCGCAAGAAATCTCCGCTATGATTCTGCAGAAGATGAAGAAAACCGCTGAGGACTATCTGGGTCAGGAAGTGACCGAGGCAGTCATCACCGTGCCTGCCTACTTCTCCGACTCACAACGTCAGGCTACTAAAGAGGCCGGACAGATTGCCGGACTGGATGTGAAGCGTATCGTCAACGAGCCTACTGCAGCCGCCTTGGCTTATGGTATCGACAAGGCCAACAAGGATATGAAGGTCGCTGTGTTCGACTTGGGTGGTGGTACATTCGATATCTCCATCTTGGAGTTCGGTGGCGGTGTGTTCGAGGTGCTCTCTACCAACGGTGATACACACCTCGGTGGTGATGACTTCGACCAGGTGATTATCGACTGGCTGGTTCAGGAATTCAAGAACGACGAAGGTGCCGACTTGACTACCGACCCGATGGCAATGCAACGTCTGAAAGAGGCTGCCGAGAAGGCGAAGATAGAACTTTCTTCTTCTACCTCTACCGAGATCAACCTTCCGTACATTATGCCGGTAGCCGGCGTGCCTAAGCACTTGGTGAAGACCTTGACTCGTGCAAAATTCGAGTCTTTGGCTCACAGCTTGATTCAGGCTTGCTTGGAGCCGTGTAAGAAAGCTATGTCTGATGCCGGACTGAGCAACTCCGATATCAACGAGGTAATCCTCGTAGGTGGTTCGTCACGTATACCAGCCGTGCAGAAGCTGGTTGAGGACTTCTTCGGCAAAGTTCCGTCGAAGGGTGTGAACCCCGATGAGGTTGTAGCCGTAGGTGCTGCCGTACAAGGTGCCGTGCTGACCGACGAAATCAAGGGTGTGGTGCTGTTGGATGTAACTCCGCTGTCAATGGGTATCGAGACCATGGGGGGCGTGATGACCAAGTTGATTGATGCTAACACGACCATCCCGTGCAAGAAGAGCGAAGTGTTCTCTACCGCTGCCGATAACCAGACCGAGGTGACCATCCACGTGTTGCAGGGCGAGCGTCCTATGGCGGCTCAGAACAAGTCCATCGGTCAGTTCAACTTGACTGGTATCGCTCCTGCCCGTCGTGGTGTTCCTCAGATTGAGGTAACCTTCGATATCGATGCCAACGGTATTCTGAAGGTATCGGCCAAGGATAAGGCCACCGGTAAGGAACAGGCCATCCGTATTGAGGCTTCTTCCGGCTTGAGCAAGGAAGAGATTGAGAAGATGAAGGCAGAGGCAGAAGCCAACGCCGAGGCCGACAAGAAAGAGCGTGAGAAAGTGGACAAGATGAACCAGGCCGACAGCATGATTTTCCAGACCGAGAATCAATTGAAAGACCTTGGCGACAAGATTCCTGCCGACAAGAAGGCTCCTATCGAGGCTGCTTTGCAGAAACTGAAAGACGCTCACAAGGCACAGGACGTAGCCGCTTGCGACGCTGCCATGGCCGAGTTGAACACAGCCTTCCAGGCTGCCAGTGCCGAGATGTACGCCCAGAGCGGTGCTCAAGGCGGTGCACAGCCTAACAACGGTGGTGCTAACCAACAGCAGTCTGGCAATAACTCTCAGAACGGCAATCAGGGTGACAACATTCAAGATGCGGATTTCGAGGAGGTGAAATAATGTCACCAGGCAAATACATAACAAACAATAAGCAAATGCGTGCAGCTCAATGAGTTGCACGCATTTTGCGTTTATAGGGGTCATGTTTTCTATGCCTTTGCTATAGGTTTGTTTTCCGCTTATTTGCAGCACATTTGCAGCACGTCCAAAAAGTAGATAATGTGGTACCAATCCACACTTATACATACCAATGCATACTAAAAAGTAGAAAATATGCCAAACATCGGATTTGAAATCAAACGCAAGTGCAAGGTCTGCGGAGCGGTGTTCATCGCCAAGACACTTGACAGCCACTACTGTTCGCCCAAGTGCGGCAAGGTGGCATGGAAACGCAAGAAGGACGCAAAGGCCAAGGATGCCAAGTTGGAAACAATCGCCCACCATATTCCCGACATTAGGGAATACATATCGGTGAGGGAGGCGGTGGCTCTGTTCGGTGTGGAACGTACCACGCTCTACCGGCTGATACACTCGGGACGTATACCGAGCATCAATGTGGGCAAGAGGCTCACCCGTATCAAGCGGTCTGACCTCGAACAACTTTTCCACACCCGACAGGAAACTATAGCCATCAAGTCAACTCCTGCACCGAAGTTGTACAGTATGGAACCCGAAGACTGCTACACCATCAACGAGATATGCGAGAAGTACCACATCAACGACAGTTCGGTGTGGGCGCACGTCCGGAAGTACTCCATCCCCTCACGTCAGATAGGTAACTATGTATATGTACCCAAAACAGAAATCGACAACCTTTATAAATCGGAAGTGTAATGAAAAAAGAATTGAACCATACCAAAGTGACGGTCAAGCTCCGCAAGTCTCCCCACAAGGATGGGGAGTGGTACTTGTTTATCGAGTCTTACCCTGTATATAAACGAGGCGAGGCAAAGGCGAGCCGCGTCATCGAATCTATTGGGCGCATCATCACCACGCCCCAATGGGATGTATCGTCCATCGCACGCATCCAGCCTGACGGCACATTCAACTACAAGCCGAAGCGAGACATGAACGGCATCATCCAGTGCAAGTCACGCCTCGACCAAGAGTCGTGCATCTATGCCGACAACGTGCGCAAACTCCGGCAGCACGAATACGACAGTGCTGCACTCTACTCCGACCGTGAGGTGGAAATCATGGAACAGAACGAGCGCAACGCACAGGATTTCGTCAAGTACTTCAACGACATCATCGACAAGCGTCACCCCAACAGTTCCAATGCCATCATCGTCAACTGGAACCGTGTGGGCGAACTGCTCAAGATATATTCCGGCGGTCAGCCCATCCCTTTCAAAAACGTGTCTGTAAAGTTGCTCGAAGACATCAAGATGTTCCTTCTCCGTGCACCATTGGGCGGCAACAAGAAAGGTACGGTTTCACGCAACACTGCCTCTACCTATTTCGCCATTGTCAAGGCTGGTGTGAAGCAAGCGTTCATAGACGAATATCTTACCGTGGACGTGAGTGCCAAGGTGAAGGGCATACCGTCGGAGGACAAACTGCGTGCTTCGCTGACTCTCGACGAGGTGAAGCAGTTGGCTGCTACGCCTTGTGAAAGCGACGTGCTGAGACGAGCCTCCTTCTTCTCCATCCTGACAGGTCTGCGCCACATCGACATCAAGAATCTGAAATGGAAGCAGATTACGCAAACCAGTACGGGCACTTGGCGCATCGACATCTCACAGATAAAGACCAAGGTGGGTGCATACCTGCCCATCTCGGAACAGGCCCTTGCGATGTGTGGCACACGACCAGACGATGACAACCTGTTGGTCTTTGCCGGGCTTCAGGCTGCCGCATGGATTTCCAAGCCACTGAAGAAATGGATTGAGGCGGCTGGCATCAAGAAGCACATCACTTTTCATTGCTTTCGTCATTCGTATGCTACGCTCCAACTCGAACTGGGTACTGACATCTACATCATCAAGGACATGCTCGGGCATACCAACGTCAAGACCACACAAATCTATACCCACATTGTGGACTCCAGCAAGGAGAAAGCTGCCAATACTATCCATATTGACAATCTCCAACCCGACCAAGCGAATATTGCCAGTCGGGGCAACCATCCCGACTGAGCATCAATCATTTACACTGTCTTTAAGATATACCGCCACCCTTCTACCCCTCATTCAGCACTGTCTGTTTGAGGGGATTTTCTGTACATGACCAACCTTTTCCTGTAATCTTTTGCCCAATAGCATAGTTTGGGGACTTCATCTGTCATTTTCCTCCATCCTGTTATCTTAACGAAATATAAATCTGTTTGCGCCAGCCATGGGGCTTTCGAGGGGCAATTTGCCACCTATTTGGCACACCTTGCCGTAGCAGTACTTTTGCGGCAGTTTCATAAACAAACAAATTATGGAAAAAGAAATAAAATCGCTGGAGGAGATGCCGGGTGCATTGTCCTACCTTATCAAGACCATTGACGAACTCAGTGCAACGGTCAAGACTTTACAGATGTCGCAAGCTGCCAACACGCCCAAGTGGATGGACATGGACGAGCTTTGTGCTTACCTTCCCTCACATCCTGCCAAGCAGACTGTCTATGGCTGGGTGTCTGCCAAACAGATACCTGTACACAAAATCAACAAGGCTCTGGCTTTTCTCCAGTCGGAGATCGATGAGTGGTTGAAGAACAAGGTACACAAGACACAAGCCGACTTGATGAGAGAGGCACAGGAATATGTCAATGCAAAAAGAATGAGAGGATAGCATGATGGAACAGACCGTTTGTCAATTTTCATTCTTCCGCAAGCCCATACAGAATACAGAGCCATTGCGGGCTGTGGGTATCGTTGACATCTATCGGTACATTGTAGGGCATTACGCTGAACCGCAAACAACCGCCTTACGTGCACATACCGACAAAGAGGAAGCCAAGCGATACAAGTCTACACATTTCGACTTCTGCACGTTCTCGGGATTGTTTCGCAAGCGGAACGAGAAGGAACTGTTGATACACTCTGGCTTGATGTGCATAGACTTCGACCATGTGAAAGACCTTGACGGACTAAAACGTAGGTTGCTGGAGAATGAGTATTTCGATACAGAACTTATGTTTGTCAGTCCGTCGGGCGATGGTTTGAAATGGATTATTGCCGTAGAACTGCAAGGATGGGAGCATCGCCGCTTTTTCAAGGCAGTGGTCAATTGTCTTGAATTCTGCCGACTTCCAGAAGTGGACAAGTCGGGCAGTGATGTGGCCCGCAGTTGTTTCCTGCCCCATGACCCACATGCATATATCAACCCAAAATACGAAGAATATGTCGAAGAAAATATTTTCCGCCCAAGAATGGGAGAATGTCCCTTCTAAGATTCTGTCTGGAACTCCGGCATCGAAGAAGGAGGTTGACGCTACTATATATAATAAGGTGGAGCAAGATGTTGAGCAAGTTGTGTGCGAAATAGAGCGCAGAGCCGTGGACATTGCACCCGATTACAAGGATTGGGTATCGTTGGGCTTTGCCCTCGTCGATGGCTTGGGTGAAAGTGGCCGCAGCTATTACCATCGCATCAGTCATTTCCATCCCGACTATCGGGAAGAAGCGACAGACAAGCAGTATTCGCATTGTCTCCAGTCGCATGGCAGCGGCATCACCGTCAGCACATTCTTTCATCTGGCACAACAGGCTGGAATTTCTGTACATGGCAGCAGTCTACCCATTTTGCCAAATATCCAAAATGGTAAAACGGAGAAATGGGTAAAAGCAGAGAACGAATTGCCTTCGTTTCCCGACCGTGTATTCAGTGATCTCCCGCCATTCTTGGCAGAAGTGGTGGCAAACTCCATTTCCACGGACGACCGTGACGTCATACTTATCGGTGCCATCGCCACCTTGTCGGTATGCTTTTACAACATGTCGGGCGTATATGATGAGCGAATCGTTTATCCCAATCTGTACCTCTTCGTTGCTGCGGAGGCTGGTATGGGAAAAGGTTCGTTGACCCTGTGTCATGACTTGGTGGCATCCATCAACAGAAACCTCCGTGAACTGTCCAACCGCTTGGAGCAGGAATACAAGGTCGCCATGGCGGAATATATGAAGGGCAAGAAGTCTGCTGAGATGGAAATGCCTGCCGAACCCAAACAGCGAATGCTTGTCGTTCCGGCAAACAGCAGCGCCAGTTCTTTTCTGAAGATACTGAGCGACAACAGCGGGATTCTCCTCCTGTTCGAAACCGAAGGCGACACGCTCAGCCAAACATTGAAGTCGGAACACGGCAACTATTCCGATACGCTCCGCAAAGCTTATCATCATGAGCCTATCAGGATGAGCAGGCGCAAAGACAAAGAGTATAACGATATCGAGAACCCGCGCATATCTGTGGTCTTGGCTGGCACACCCGAGCAGGTACGCCGACTGATACCCAGTTCGGAAGACGGACTGCTGAGCCGTTTCGCCATTTACAACATTCCGTTCAAACGTGGCATCAGAAACGTCTTTGCCACAAGCGACGTATCGCAGTCGAAGAATGCCAAGTTCCGCATCCTCGGCGACCGCTTTATGCACCTGCAAGAGTCGTTCATGCGACAGGGCGAGTACACCTTTTATGTTCCCTCCCATCTGCAAATGCAGTTTGTTGCTTTCCTGCGGCAAATCAACGACGAATGTTGTGACGAAGTGGACAATAACATGCAAGGCATTGTTCGTCGTTTAGGATTGATGGCATACCGTATCATGATGGTACTTACCGCAGTCAGGACATTGGACTTGGACATATTCAAGTTGAAGCCTTCGGCAGACGGAACGATTCATCTTCTTTGCGAAGAACGTGACTATACTACTGCCATGGACATCTGTACAACCCTGCTCTATCACTCCGTTTTCATCTACCGCAAGTTGGCGGGATTGGAACAGAGACTGTCAACGGATAGACAGGAGAAAGGTGTGGCGGCAAGGCGCAATGCCTTCTTTGATTTGCTGCCTCCATCGTTCACAAAGAAGGACTATGACACTCTTGTGGAAGAGCAAGGCGAGAATGCCAGCACAGCATCCAAGTGGATAGACATCTTCATACGTGAGCATCGGCTACGTCGTACAGGACAAGGGAATTATAGCAAAACAGAAACGTGATTTTTCAGAGTGGCAAGTTTATGTTGACATACCATGCCGAGGCATGTAGCGGACTTTTTGCAAAAGTCCATGAACATAATAGGGACTTTTAGATTCGACGGCTGATGCCGCTCACTTAAAAAGTCCTATTATGCTCAGGCTCCGCCCGAGACCTGGTGTCCCCTTTGTACAGAACCGCGTCTGCTCGCACAGTCTCTTTCCCCTTTCTTTATATGTCACACAAAAACAGAAATTCACAATGACAACAACAATAGCACGTGCCGCCATACATGTCGGCAATGACAAGAAGTCCTTCTCCGCTCAAGTCGGCAACGAGGCCGAGCGCAGAGGTTGGACTGAGGAAACCTATCGGCAGAAGAATGCTGACAAGGACAAGAACAATCACTACAACTTCTCCCGTAAGCGACTCAACTTCGAGCTCGTTAAGGGAGGGAAGTTTTCTCCGCTTGGCAGTAATCCGGTTCCGCTTCACGAGCGCATCCAGCAGAGGCTCGACGAGCTGGGGTTCAAACCGTACATGGATGCCAAGCACCCCGACCAGGTGTCAAAGAATAGCCCCAACTGCACCGTCGGCATGATCTTCAGCGGCGACCATGATGTGATGAACCGCCTCGCATTCGGCGAGCAGAAGATAGATACATCCGACCCGAATGCTGACCACTCGCAGATACACTTGGAGGACGGCATTTACCAATGGGCGAAGGACACCTATGACTTTGCCTGCCGCAGATGGGGAGAAGAGAACATCATCAGTTTTGCCGTCCATTGTGACGAGACGAGCGTCCATGCCCATGTGCAGACCATCCCCGTTGAAAGGGTCAAGAAACGTGGACGCATCGGCAACCAATATGTCAAGAAGGACAATCCGAACATTGTGCTTTCCACAAAGGAGTGGAAGGCTTTGCCCAAGGAGGAACGTGCTGACTACGACAAGCAGACTGCATCGAAAGCTGAAGTAGAACGAGTATCATACGCCAAGGTTTGGGGCGAGACAAGGAAGGAGAAATCCGAGTACCTCTCCCGACTGCACACCGACTATCACAACGAAGTCGGCAAAAAGTATGGTCTAGCTCGCGGCATCGCCTATGATGAACTGACAGAAGAAGAGAAGCGCGGGCGCAGGCACAAGAGTAAGGTAGTGCTGGAAGCGGAGCGGCAGGCAAGAGTTGCCATTGCTGAAGCCGTGAAGGAGAAGACGGAGATAGAAGCAGAGTTAGCCGATGTTACCCAGCAGAAGGATGAAGCTCAGAAGGAATTGAAGACAGCCCAATCGGGTTTCATTGCCAAGATATTTCAACCGGGCAAATACAAGAAGGAGGAGGCGAGCAAGCTCAAGGAAGCCCATGATGCCGGAGTCAAGGAGACACTGGATACAATCTGTAAGACATCCAATCTGAAAATTACCGGTAAACCAACGGCAGAATCCCTTGGCCAAATCCTCTGCATGCTTTGGAACGACAAGAAAGAGTTGTGCAAGGAGTTGGAAGAGAAGAAAGGCATCCTTGCCGAAAAGAACGTCACGATAAACGGTCTCAACGCCAAAGTGACTGCACTCACAGAAGAGGTCGATGGTCTCAAACTCCGCCTGACTCTCATCGACGCTGATGCGGTAGAGAAGTTGCGTAATGCCAAGGCTGCCGAAACCGC
>CAVINS010000010.1:0-56983 GCA_963643925.1 Bacteroidaceae bacterium | reverse complement strand
ACAACAATAATAGAGGCGGCTACAACCGCAACAATGGAGGTGGCTACGGCAACAACTATGGCAACGATGGCGGACAGCGCCCGCGCTTCAACAACCAGGGCGGGGGCTACGGCAACCGTCGTCCACAACCGCAGCAGGGCGGCGGATTCCGTCCGCGCAAGGGAGCTCCGGGAGCCTACAACCCCAACGCCAAGTACAGCAAGAAGAAACAGATAGAATACAAAGAGGAATTCGTGGACCCCAACGAGCCCATCCGCTTGAACAAATACCTGGCCAACGCCGGCGTTTGCTCGCGTAGAGAGGCCGACGAGTTCATCACTGCCGGAGTGGTGACCGTCAACGGCGAGGTGGTGAACGAACTGGGTACAAAGGTGAAGCGTGGCGACCAGGTGACCTGCAACGGACAGCCCGTCAGCATCGAGCGCAAAATCTACATCCTGCTCAACAAGCCGAAGGACTGTGTGACCACATCCGACGACCCCCAGGAGCGCAAGACCGTGATGGACTACGTGAAGGGCGCCTGCACAGAACGCATCTACCCCGTAGGCCGACTGGACCGCAACACCACCGGTGTGCTGCTGCTGACCAACGACGGCGACCTGGCCTCCAAACTCACTCACCCCAAATTCCTGAAGAAGAAAATCTACCACGTGCGCCTCGACAAGAACCTGACAAAGGCCGACATGGACCAGATTGCCGCCGGCATTACGCTGGACGACGGCGAAATCCACGCTGACGAAATCAGCTACGTGACCGAGGACAAGTCCGACATCGGCATCGAGATCCACTCGGGCAAGAACCGCATCGTGCGCCGCATCTTCGAGTCCCTGGGCTACCGTGTGGTGAAGCTGGACCGCGTCTTCTTCGCCGGACTGACAAAGAAGGCTCTGCGCCGCGGACAATGGAGATTCTTAACCGAGAAGGAAGTGAACATGCTCCGCATGGGCGCTTTCGAGTAAAAAATACAACAAAACCAGAGATTTCAGATTATGGAAAAAATACGTAGAACAAAAGTTGTCGACCTCCTGAAACGGACTGATTTCGGAGCGATGGTGAATGTAAAGGGCTGGGTGCGTACACGCCGTGGAAGCAAACAAGTGAACTTTGTTGCCTTGAACGACGGTTCTACTATCAATAACGTGCAAGTGGTGGTGGACGTGGCCGCCTTCGACGAGGAGCTGCTGAAGCTCATCACCACAGGCGCCTGCCTCAGTGTGAACGGTGTGCTCACCGAGTCGGTGGGGGCCGGACAGAAGGCCGAAATCCACGCCCGCGAAATAGAGGTGCTGGGCACGTGCGACAATACCTACCCCCTGCAGAAGAAAGGACACTCCATGGAGTTCCTGCGCGAGATTGCCCACCTGCGTCCGCGCACCAACACCTTCGGGGCCGTGTTCCGCATCCGCCACAACATGGCCATCGCCATCCACAAGTTCTTCCACGAGCGCGGGTTCTTCTATTTCCACACACCCCTCATCACCGCGTCCGACTGCGAAGGCGCCGGACAGATGTTCCAGGTGACCACGATGAACCTCTACGACCTGAAGAAGGACGAGAACGGATCCATCATCTACGACAACGACTTCTTCGGCAAGCAGGCCAGCCTCACCGTCTCCGGACAGCTGGAGGGCGAGCTCGCCGCCACCGCCCTGGGCGCCATCTACACCTTCGGCCCGACGTTCCGCGCCGAGAACTCCAACACTCCGCGCCACCTGGCCGAGTTCTGGATGATAGAGCCCGAGGTTGCCTTCAACGACATTGTCGACAACATGGACCTGGCCGAGGCGTTCATCAAATACTGCGTGCAGTGGGCACTCGACAACTGCTACGACGACGTGAAGTTCCTCAACGACATGTTCGACAAGGAGCTCATCGAGCGCCTGCAGGGCGTGCTCAGGGAAGACTTCGTCCGCCTGCCCTACACCGAGGGAATCAAGATACTGGAAGAGGCCGTGGCCAAAGGACACAAGTTCGAGTTCCCCGTCTACTGGGGCGTGGACCTCGCCTCCGAGCACGAGCGCTACCTGGTGGAGGACCACTTCAAGCGGCCCGTCATCCTCACCGACTACCCGAAGGAGATAAAGGCCTTCTACATGAAGCAGAACGACGACGGCAAGACGGTGCGCGCCATGGACGTGCTCTTCCCCAAGATCGGCGAGATCATCGGCGGCTCCGAGCGTGAGGAGAGCTACGACAAACTGCTGGCCCGCATCAAGGAACTCAACATCCCGATGAAGGACATGTGGTGGTACCTCGACACACGCAAGTTCGGCACCTGCCCCCACTCCGGCTTCGGCCTGGGCTTCGAGCGCCTGCTGCTCTTCGTGACCGGAATGACCAACATCCGCGACGTCATTCCCTTCCCGCGTACGCCGCGCAACGCCGACTTCTAAAATGATGGCTGTTCTCTATAGGAACGCATAGTTTTCTTATTTTATATAGATCCCGTGTGGCGCCCTCCAGGTGCCACGCGGGATTCTTTTCGCCTGCGCCGAAAGAAAAAAAGAATTTCTTTTGCTTGGTAATCAAAAGAAAAGTCGTACCTTTGCAAGCCGATTATTATCAAAAAAGATAAGAGTTTAGTTTTTAGCGGGTTTATGGTCCTGAGTCAGAGGACGCTAGCTTGCTTAGTAGTAACAATTTAAAAAACAAATTAAGAGTGGATACTTTAAGTTACAAGACCATTTCTGTGAACAAAGTGACAGCTACCAAGGAATGGGTGGTTGTCGACGCTACCGATCAGGTGCTTGGTCGCCTGGGCGCGAAGGTAGCCAAACTGTTGAGGGGTAAATACAAACCCAACTACACCCCTCATGTGGATTGTGGTGACAACGTCATCATCATCAACGCCGACAAGGTGAAACTGACCGGCAACAAGTGGAATGACAGAATCTATCTTACCTTCACAGGCTATCCTGGAGGCCAGAGAGAGATTACTCCCGCCCGCCTGATGGCAAAACCCAACGGCGAGGAAAAACTGGTGAAGAGAGTCGTTAAGGGAATGCTCCCCAAGAACCGTTTGGGCGCCAAGCTGCTGAACAACCTCTACGTTTACGCAGGCAGCGAGCACAAACACGAGGCACAGTCTCCCAAATCAATCGATATAAACTTGCTTAAATAATAGAGTATGGAAGTAGTAAATGCATTAGGCAGACGCAAAAGCGCAATCGCACGCGTTTTCGTTAGCGAAGGTACAGGAAAGATTACCATAAACAAAAGAGACATTGCACAGTACTTTCCATCAACTATTCTGCAGTATGTCGTAAAGCAGCCGTTGAACAAACTGGAAGTGGCCGAGAAGTATGACATCAAGGTCAACCTCTGCGGCGGCGGTTTCACCGGACAGTCACAGGCTCTGCGCCTGGCCATCGCCCGCGCACTGGTGAAAATCAACCCCGAGGACAAGAAGGCGCTTCGCAGCGAAGGATTCATGACACGTGACTCACGCGCCGTTGAGCGTAAGAAACCGGGTCGTCCCAAGGCACGTAGAAGATTCCAGTTCAGTAAACGTTAAGCTTTGCATCAGCTGATAGAGCGTTTAGTATCTAAACTGCCGCGATTTCCCTGGTGGGAACTACCCGGCGGTTGGTGAAAACAAAAAAGAATGTAAACGATTAAAAGAATAAAAACAATGTCAAGAACAACATTTGATACATTATTGGAGGCAGGCTGCCACTTCGGTCACTTGAAGAGAAAATGGAATCCGGCTATGGCTCCTTATATATTCATGGAACGCAATGGTATTCATATCATTGACCTCCACAAAACAGTGGCCAAAATCGACGAGGCCGCTGAAGCGCTGAAGCAAATCGCTAAATCAGGAAAGAAAGTCCTGTTTGTCGCTACTAAGAAACAAGCTAAACAAGTGGTGGCCGAGAAGGCCGCTTCCGTAAATATGCCGTACGTAATCGAGCGTTGGCCGGGTGGTATGTTGACCAACTTCCCGACCATCCGTAAGGCTGTCAAGAAGATGGCTACCATCGATAAACTGACTCAAGATGGTACCTATTCAAACCTCTCTAAGAGAGAAATCCTCCAGATCTCGCGCCAACGCGCCAAGTTGGACAAGAACCTCGGTTCCATCGCCGACCTGACACGTCTGCCGTCAGCACTCTTCATCGTGGACGTGCTGAAGGAGAACATCGCCGTGCGTGAGGCCAACCGTCTGGGAATCCCCGTCTTCGGTATCGTGGACACGAACTCCGACCCCACAGACATCGATTTCGTTATCCCCGCCAACGACGACGCTACGAAGTCCGTTGAGGTAATCCTCGACGCTTGCTGCGCTGCCATCGCCGAAGGCATCGAGGAGCGTAAGGCTGAGAAGGTTGACGTGGAGGCTGCCGGTGAGGCTCCTGCCGCCAACAAGGGCAACAACAGAAAGAGAGGTCAGAAGGCCAGACTCGACAAAAACTCCGAGGAGGCCATCAACGCTTCAAAGGCTGCCGCTTACGTGAAAGAAGACGAAGAGGCTTAACATAATCCGTTGAGAGTTGAGTATTGAAAGTGCAGGGTTAAGAGGCTTCTCTCTTAGTTCTCATTTCCAACTCTCAGCTCTCAACTTTTTTTAATTCGAATCATAAACTTATAAAATAGACAATTATGGCTGTAAGTATGGCTGATATTACCAAGCTCCGCAAGATGACCGGCGCTGGTATGATGGACTGTAAAAATGCGCTCACTACCGCAAATGGAGATTTCGACCAGGCGATGAAGATTATCCGCGAGAAGGGACAGGCTGTTGCCGCTAAGCGCTCCGACCGCGACGCTTCTGAAGGCTGCGTGCTGACAAAGGCTGAGAATGGCTTCGCCGCCATCATCGCCCTCAAGTGCGAGACCGACTTCGTTGCAAAGAACGAGGACTTCGTGAAGTTGGCTAAATCTATCCTCGACGCTGCCGTTGCCAACAAGTGCAAGAGCCTCGACGAGGTGAAGGCTCTCCCGCTGGGCGACACCAACGTGGCTCAGGCTGTGGTAGACCGTAGCGGAATTACCGGCGAGAAGATGGAACTCGATGGCTACAACTTCATCGAGGGCGACAACGTGGCTGTTTACGACCACATGAACCGCCACATCCTCTGCACAATGGTTCAGACCAACCTGCCCGCCGCTGAACAGGCTCACGAGGTGGCCATGCAGGTGGCTGCCATGAACCCCGTTGCTCTGGACGAGAACAGCGTTCCGCAGAGCGTGAAGGACAACGAGCTGAAGATTGCCATCGAGAAGACGAAAGAGGAGCAGGTGAAGAAGGCTGTGGAGGCCGCTCTGAAGAAAGCCGGCTTCAACCTCTACATCGCCGAGAACGAGGAACACCTGAACGAGGGTGTGATGAAAGGCAACATCACCGAGGCTCAGGCTGAGGAGATTCGTCAGCTGAAGGCAAAGGTTGCCGAGGAGAAGGCTGCCAACCTGCCCGAGCAGATGGTGCAGAACATCGCCAACGGTCGTATGGCCAAGTTCTACAAAGAGGTTTGCCTCCTGAAGCAGGAGTACATCCAGGACGCCAAGCTGACCGTAGCCGATTACCTGAAAGCTGCCAACAAGGACCTCACCGTCACGGCTTTCAGCCGCTTCACATTGCGTGCTGAGTAATTTGGCTTAGCGGACAGTTCCGCTACCGATAGTATAAAGAACCGATGCACCGGTAGGATTGAAGAAAATCCCTTCCGGTGCATTGCTGTTTTCGGAGGGAGGACTCTAGTCTCTTGGACTACTAAATCGTTTTTTTTGTTTTGTCTTTTAGTCTCTTTGCCTTTAGACTTTTAGTCTTGGAAAAAGTCTCTTGGTGCGCCAAAAAAAGCCGTCATTTCGTCCTCACGTACCCTTCTTTCTTCAGCAGCTCCGTTACTTTGGGACGCAGGTCGCCTTGTATGAGGATTTGTCCGTCTTTGCTGGAGCCCCCTACGCCACACTTGTTCTTCAGTAGTCGCTCCAGGCCCTTCAGGTCGGCCTCGGTGCCTACGAACCCGCTTACCAGGGTCACGGTCTTGCCGCCACGGCCTTTCTTCTCGATGCTTATCCGCAGGTTTTGTTTCTCCTTGGGCAGGGTCTCCTCCTCAGCCGTGTCCTCAGTCTCGTATTGATAATCGGGGTTCGTGGAGTAGACCACGTTGAGCCGCTCCTTCCAGTCGTTCTGTTTCATGCTCTGTCTTAGCTGTTTATCGCCCGCAAATGTAAGACGAAAAAACGGAAAGCGTATTTCCTGCAAATATTTTTTTGCTAAAAGTTGGCACAGTATATAAATAATGCCTACATTTGTTGCCGAGTTATAAAATAGAGAAAATAGGAAATTATTTCAAGGGTAGTGGTTCGCCTCGAAAGGGGCGGAACCTCTTTGTTCTTATCACTCTATATAATTCGTAAAAATAGAAAACAATTGTCTAACCTTTAAAAACATCCTATGAAACACATGTTTTTGGAAAAAATGCATGGGTATGTGGGTGCTGTGGCGGTAGGTACATTGCTCTTGGCAAGCTGTACGATAAGCTACGACCCGGAGACTTTCGATCCCGGAGTTTCCAATACCACCCTTAAAAGCCCCGAGGTAACAGTTGCCAGCAATCCCGATGGCAGCAAGAGCGTACTTACGTGGCCTGTAGTCTACGGTGCCGGCGGCATCAAAATCTCTTTGTACAATGTGGACGATGCAAACAACCCCATACCGGTGGTTGTGGACACCATCATCGATGGCAGCACGGCTGAACTGCCACGCCAAGAGGATACCTACTACAAACTGGTGGTGCAGTCGCTCGGCAACACGAAGTACAACAACAAAGACTCCGAGACGACGGAAATCAGCTTCAACTCTTGGGTTCCCAAGATCAACGAGACCGCGATTCCTGACGGAACGGACCTCTATCAGTGGTTCACCGACAATGCCTCGCTCATCGGGTCGCAGACCGAGGAGTTCTCCGTGGAGCTGCAAGCTGGAGCTGAGTACACCATGAGCCAGCCCATCACACTGGGCAGTGTGCCTTTCGTGCTCTACGCCAACAGCAAGACCACCAACGCCACCATTAAGATGGGCAAGAGCGCCAGCATCGTCACTGAGGCAGGCATCAAGCTCAAGTTCCTGACCTTCGACTGCACAGAGATGACGGACGAGACCACCTCCATCGTCGCCCTGAAGAAGGAGCCGACCATCGAGAAAGTGGCTGCCTCGAGCAACCCGTCGTGGAACTTGGCCTCCACACAACCCATCGTGCTCAACCACGTCTACACCAAGGGCTTGCAGTCGCACCTCATCTGGAGCAACAACGTCTGCTGGACGGTGAACACCATCCTGCTGCGCAACTGCATCATCGGTCTCGACCAGAAGGCACAGAAAGCCAACGGCGGCAACTCCATCGACATGAGCTACGGTTTCGTCTACAACCTGACCGTGGAAAACAGTACCGTCTACAGTACCACCAGTCTCTCGTCGAGCGAGAACGGAGCCTTCTTCGTCATCTGCTCCAACCGTCCGCAGCAATACTTGAACGGTGCTTTCCCCACCTCGCAGTACAACTATCTCAACACTACTTGGTACAACATCAGCAAGGCCGCGTCCGGCAAGAACGTCGCCATGTTCTCATACGGCCGTCTGAAAGGACAGAGCTGCCACACGACCATCGTGAAGAACAACATCTTCTTCGACTGCTCAAGCAACCGCGTCGTACGTGCCGGAATCACGCAGGGACAGAATGGCGGCATGAAGACGGAGTTCGCCAACAACTGCTATTGGTACAATGGCGCAGACCCAGGCGGTACGGACTGGAACAAGAATGACCGTGTAAGCTTCGACCCGCAGCTGACCCAGACTGCCGAGGGATACTTCACCGTAGGCGGTGCCGAGGTGAAGGCTGCCCAGTGCGGCGACCCGCGTGGATTAGAGTAACAATCAAGTAGAAACATCAAAACAAGCATATTCAATATGAGGAAAAAATATATCATACTCAGTCTGTTTCTGAGTTTCCTGACCGCCACTGTCACACCGACCTACGCCCAGCAAAAGGCGCAGACGGTGACAGGTACGGTTGTCGACGAAAGCGGCGAGCCGGTTATCGGTGCCGCCATCATGGTTGACGGTACCTCCACCGGTACGGTGACCGACATCAACGGTAAGTACTCCATCAAACTGCCCGAGAACGGCAAACTCAAAGTCTCCTTCATCGGCTACATTGCCCAGACCATCTCCGGCACCGACAAGATGAGCCGCATCGTGTTGCGTGAGGACCAGATGAAGCTGGACGAGGTGGTGGTCGTGGGTTACGGCTCGCAGAAGGGACGTAACGTGACGGGATCCATCGAAGTGGTGGACATGAAGGACATCGAAGACCTCTCCGTGACTAGCCTTGGCGACGCCTTGGCAGGCATGATTAACGGTCTGCACGTCAGCACCTCCGGCAACAAGCCCGGCAGTGCCGCCCACCTGACCATCCGTCAGAGCGAGGGCCTGGCAAAGAACAACGGACAGGTGAACGCCAAGTTCTCCACACAGGACGACACACCTCTTTATATTATAGACGACTTCTTCTCCTCCGAGAGCGCGTTCAACGCTTTGGACCCGAGTGAGGTGGAGAGCATCTCCGTGTTGAAGGATGCCGCTGCCGCCATCTACGGTGCGCAGGGTGCCTACGGTGTCATCCTTGTGAAGACAAAACGCGGTAAGGTCGGCATTCCTAAAGTCTCCTACACCGGCCAATTCGGTATTACCGACGCTTTGGTAATGCCGAAGATGATGAGCGCCTACGACTACGGCCGCACTTGGAACGGCTACAAGGGAACGCCCGACTACAGTTCCGACGACGTCAACGTCACCCGTGAACTCTTCCAGGCAGACGAGTTGCAGGCCATGAAGAACCTCAACTACAACCTGCTGGACGACGAGTGGTCGGCTGCCCTGACGCAACGCCACAGCGTGAACATCAACGGCGGTACCGAGCGCGCCACTTACTTTGCCGGTGTGTCCTACAACACACAGGAAGGCAACATCGGCCGCCTCGACTACGAGCGCTGGAACTACCGCGCCGGTGTGAACACCAACCTGAGCAAGTTCGTGAAGATGACCGTGCAGGTGTCCGGTCACTACGGAGCTACCAAGAAGGCCGTCAATAAGTACGGAAGCTCCGACTCCGGCGACTACAACCTGTTGCTGACCCACCTGCGCCACGTGCCGCAGACCATCAACGGCCTGCCCATCGTGTATCAGGGAATGGACCAGGATAACACCGCCAGCGGCGACAACCTCTACAACTTCTACGCCATCCAGAACTCTCCCGATAAAGCCAAAAGCGACAACAACGGCTTCACCATCGACGGATCTATCGAGTTCGACATGGGCTGGTTCAAACCTCTGCAGGGCTTGAAACTGAAAGCCTCTTACTCCAAGAGCGTGTCCAACAGCAAGAGCTCGAGCACAGCCACAGCCATGAGCGTCTACAGCATGAACAATCGTGCCGGCTCGGGCCACCACCTCTACTCCGGTCTGATGGACGACGGCGAGACCATGGTGGACTACTCGCTGGACAACATGACGGAGATGTCGCTCGACAACGGTAACCGCATCTCGCGTTCCATGAGCCGCAGCGACAGCTACCAGCTGAACCTCACCGCCACCTACGCACGCCAGTTCGGCCTCCACAACATCAGTGCCTTGGCCTCTATCGAGCGTGGCGAGAGCGACTCCGAAGACCTGGAAGGCGTCATCCTGAGCCCGCTGTCGTTCACCGACGGACAGTCAAACTCCGGAACCGGCACACAGACCACCTCTTGGGGACGTTCCGAGACAGGCCGTCTGTCTTACATCGGCCGTTTGAACTACTCTTACGCCGACAAGTACCTCTTCGAGTTCTTGATTCGTTCGGACGCTTCCAACAAATTCTCTCCCGAGAACTACTGGGGCGTGTTCCCCTCCGCATCCGCAGGATGGATCATCTCCGAGGAAAGCTGGTTCAACAAGGAGAAGACCGGCATCGACTTCTTGAAGATTCGTGGTTCGTTCGGTCTGCTGGGCCGCGACAACATCAACTCCTACGTGTGGATGACCCGCTACAACCGCGACGAGGGCAAGGGCTCCGTGTTCGGAACCTCTTCGCTGAGCCAGAACGTCAGCGCCGGAATGACCATCGAGCAGGGTGGTGCCAACCCCGATGCTCACTGGGACAAGACCTACAAGACCAACTTCGGTGTGGACATGCGTTTCCTCAACAGCCGCCTCTCCGTTAACCTCGACGCTTACTACGACTTCGGCCGCGAAATCTTCGGCTCACACCAGGGAACCAAGTATTTCCCGATGACCGTAGGTATCAAGCCGACTCCTGAGAACTTTGTGGAGAAGGACGTCTACGGCGTTGAGCTGAACGTAGGCTGGAGAGACCAGATAGGCAAGGACTTCTCTTACTGGGTGAAGATGAGCACTGGTTACGACGACGACCGCGTGAAGGTGATGGCCGTGAAGGAAGTGCCGGGCCTGACAGACCCGACTCCGGGCAATCGCCAGGACACCGGTCTGTGGGGACTCGAGTGCATGGGTATGTTCCGCAGCTACCAGGAGATTGACGAGTACTTCGACAAGTATGGAATCACCTCATACCTGGGCATGAGCAAGGACGCTGTGCGACCCGGTATGCTCATCTATAAGGACAACGGTGGCCAATGGGATCCCGAGACGAAGCAGTACACCGCTCCCGACGGCGTTGTCAGCTCCGACGATTCCTACGGCGACTATGTGAAAATATCTCACCGCTCAGAGAATCCTTACAGCGTGACCTTCAACTTCGGTGCCAAGTACAAGAACTTCAGCCTGCAGGCTCAGTTGGGTGGCAGCTGGGGTGCCAAGGTGATGGCCGGAACCAACATCCGCAAGTGCGCCAGCAACCTGGAGTACACCAACATTCCTAACTTCTGGAAGGACATGTTCGTCTACGAGGATGTGCTCGACGCCAATGGTGCAGTGGTAGCAGCCGCCAACCGCGACGCCGCTTATCCTAACCTGAAGTATGACAGCGTGAACAACCTGCAGTCTACATTCTGGGCCCTCGACGGCACCACCATCTCGCTGCGCAACATCTCGCTGGCCTACAACGTGCCGCAGAACCTGTCGAAGAAGGTAGGCATTTCCAACTGCAAGATCAACGTGACTTGCCAGAATGCCATCAACTTCGTAAGTCCGCACATCGAGGACGCATGGAGCAGCTGGGGCGGTAACTACGGTTACTATCCTAACCTCCGCAAGATCACTGTGGGTGTAAATGTTTCATTCTAAAAAAGACAAGAACAATGAAAAAGAAACTGAATAAATGGGGCTATCTGACCCTGGCAACCGCGGCTGTATTGTGCAACACCGGATGTAGTGACGAGTTTCTGCAGGAAAAGAAACTCTACGGTAAATACAGCGAGGCTACGGTATACGCCAACTACGAAACTGCAAAGAACCGCATCGACAATATCTACAACAAACTCTATCCCGGACAGAACGAGGGTGACGGTAAGTACGCCAGCCTCGTCAGTACCGGCAACGAGGACGTTTGGGCCAAGACGACCGAAGAGTACGGTGGACTCTCCGACTGGGAGAACAGCCAGAAGATTCAGACATACTCCAACGTGGAAGACCACTTCTACGTGGAGAACAAGGAAATCAGCCCCTACGGACACGTGCGCGAAATCAACGAGGTGATAGAGAACGTGCAGAAGTACGGCAAGGACGAGCTCACCGAGGACGAGTACAACGCCATCCTCGGACAGGCTTACTTCATGCGTGCCTGGCGCTATTGGCTCATGGTAAGATGGGTCGGCGGCGTGCCTATCGTCAAGACGGTGCAGAATGCGCTCGTCGGCAATGGCGAAGGTCTCGACCTCGTAGTGCCCCGCTCGTCGACCAAGGAGTGCATCGAGTTCATCTGCTCCGACCTCGACGAGGCTGCCAAGCTGCTGCCCGCCAAATGGGAGCGTGAGGAGTCCGACTGGGGCCGTGTGACCGCCGGAACTGCTTTGGCACTGAAGGGACGTATCCTGCTCCACTGGGCCAGCCCGCTGTGGAACCGCAAGAACGACCAGAGCCGTTGGCAACAAGCTTACGACGCCAACAAGGCGGCTATCGAGAAACTGACCGAAGGTGGCTATGGTCTGGCCTACGAGGGCAATGCCGGCTCGCAGAAGCAGAGCGCACAGAACTGGGCGAAGATGTTCCTCAGCGCCAAAGGTTCCGACGGCTCGGTCAACGAGGCAGTCTTCGTCACCTTATATAATAATGTACAGAAGACCAACAACTGGAACAAATGGAATGCATGGGAGCAGAACGTACGTCCGAAGAACACTTACGGTGGCGGCGGCAAGCACCCGACATCCGAGATGGTGGACCTCTTCCCGATGGCCGATGGCAAGAAGGTGGGCGAGTCTGAGACTTACACCTACGACCAGCTTTGCTTCTTCATGAACCGCGACCCGCGTTTCTACCGAACATTCGCCTTCCCCGGCGTAAGATGGTTCTACGACGGTACCACCAAGGACGACCTCACCGAGTCGAAGAACGACGTGACCTTTGCCGGCGGTGCCACCATGCGCGACAACTATCCCTACAACGGCTCAGATTATGTGCTGTGGAGCTACACCTATTACAAGAACGCTGATGATAAGCTCAATAATACCAAGGCTGGCTACGGTGCCGACGCACTGGGCAGCATGAGTGGACGCTCATCAGTGTACATCCGCAAGCGTTCGGACGACAAGCAAATCAACGGCTCTCCGTTCTACGTCTACAGCACGAACAGCAGCAAAGAGTCTACCGATGGTAAGGGTTTCTCCCGCTGCGGTCTGCCGTACATGGAAATCCGTTACGCCGAGGTGTTGCTCAACTATGCCGAAGCTGCCGCTTCCCTGGGTAAGGACGACGAGGCTTTCGAGGTATTGAAGCGCATCCGTTCGCGTGTGTACGACGCCAAGTATGCCGAGACGAACTATGGCTTGACAGCAGGTTTGTCGGGTGGCCAACTCATCGCTTCCATCCTTTTCGAACGTCAGATAGAGCTCGCTTATGAAGGCAAACGCTTCGAGGATATGCGTCGTTGGATGTTGTTCGATGGCGGTGCCGGCCAGTCTGCTCTCGGCAGTAACTTCGAGGTGGCCGGTTGGGGTGGCAACACCTGCACCTACCTGGGCTTGACTCCGACCAACGGCCGTGCCAAATACCACTATATAGAAATCGTCAGCAAGGAGTTGGCTACCGCCGAGGACTTCAAGAGCGATCCTATACAGGCCGTCATCAACCGCAACAGCACGTATGCGGGACTGAACCTGTTGGAGCGTGAGAAGGGCAACAACCAGGGTCAGGTTAAGCTGCAGGAGTTCTACAACAACTACTTCGAGCGTAAGGACCGTGCCGCTGAAGGCTCCGACGACACTCAGTCGGTTTACTGGTCGCCCTACTTCTACATCTTCGGATTGGCCAACAGTGCGATGGTGAACAACCCGACCCTCTACCAGAACATCGGTTGGGCCGACATCAGTCATGGTGGCAATGGCATCTTCGACCCGTTGGAAGAGGACGCTACGAAGATTCCGGTGGACACCGACACGGGTTACAACAATTAAGGAAACTCTGGAACCAAAGTAAACATTTAATTTTAGTGTTAGTTTTGGAAGGGCTGTTCCGTAAAGGACAGCCCTTTCTATGTATTGTTCTTCTAACACAAAACATTAAACCTCCTGGCGTCTTATCGTCCTACTGCCTTCCCCCGACCTTCGGGATGGCCCGTAGTGAATAACATAAAACACAAAACACAAAACCTTCAGCGCTTTTGCTCGCGGTGAAGGCGCGCAGCACTGCACAAAAAAAAGATAATTTGAGCGAAAAACAGATTATCGGGCACTGCATCCCTCTTGATTCAGAAAAAAGTCGTAAATTTGTGCGCAATTATTGATAAGACTATGAATAACCGCTCGCACAAAGATACAGATAAAGTTCCGGAGCCTACGCTCAGGCGACTTCCGTGGTACCTTTCCAATGCCAAATTGCTGAAAGATAAAGGCGAACGGTACGTTTCCTCTACCCAAATCTCCAAGGAAATCAATATCGACGCTTCGCAGATAGCCAAGGACCTGTCCTACGTGAACATCTCCGGCCGCACTCGTGTGGGCTACGACGTGGACGAGCTGATTGCCGTGCTGGAGGACTTCCTCGGCTTCACGCAGATGCACAAGGCATTCCTGTTCGGGGCCGGCAGCTTGGGACAAGCGCTGCTGGGCGACTCCGGTCTGACCCACTTCGGCCTCGAGATAGTGGCCGCATTCGATGTCAACCCCGAGCTCGTAGGCAAGGAAATCAACCACATCCCCATCTTCCACACCGACTCCTTCCCCGAGAAGATGAAAGCCTACAACGTCAACATAGGGGTGCTGACTGTGCCCATCAACATCGCCCAAAGGGTGACGGACGACATGGTGGCGGGCGGCATCAAGGCCGTGTGGAACTTCACCCCGTTCCGCATCCGTGTGCCCGAGCAGATTGTGGTGCAGAACACCTCACTCTACGCCCATCTGGCGGTAATGTTCAATCGGTTGAACTTTAATCAGATATAATAATGAAGATACTTGCTGTTGGCATGAACTATGCCGACCATGTGAAAGAGATGGACGGCACCTTTGTACGTCCCCAGGAACCTGTCATCTTCCTCAAGCCCGACTCGGCGCTGCTGAAGGATGGGAAGCCTTTCTTCATCCCCGACTTCTCCAACGACGTGCAGTACGAGACGGAGCTGGTGGTGCGCATCTGCCGACTGGGCAAGAGCATCTCCGAGCGCTTTGCCCACCGCTACTACGATGCCGTCACTCTGGGCATCGACTTCACCGCGCGCGACCTGCAGCGTCAGGCCCGTGCCGTTGGCAATCCGTGGGACTTGAGCAAGGGGTTCGACAACTCCGCCGTCATCGGCGACTTCGTGCCCGCCGAGCGTTTCGGCGACCTGCAGAAGCTCCGCTTTCATCTGGACATCAACGGCAACACCGTGCAGCGTGGCTACACGGCCGACATGCTCTTCCGTGTGGATGAAATCATCGCCTACGTGAGCCGCTTCTACACACTGAAGATGGGCGACTTGCTCTACACGGGCACTCCCGTGGGCGTGGGCCCGGTGCACATCGACGACCATCTGCAGGGTTATCTGGAGGGGGAGAAACTGTTGGACTTCCATGTCCGTTGACGCTACCCTGTTTGTGCAAGCCTAAAAATAGATCGATATGAATATTCGTGTGGGATTTGGATTCGACGTACACGCCCTGGTGGAGGGCCGCGCGTTGTGGTTGGGCGGCATTCGCCTCGAACATGAGAAAGGACTGTTGGGCCATTCGGATGCCGACGTGTTGATTCACGCCATCTGCGACGCCCTGTTGGGGGCTGCCAACATGCGCGACATCGGCTATCATTTCCCCGACAACGTCGGTGAGTTCAAGGACATCGACAGCAAGATCCTGCTGGCCCGTACGGTGGACTTGATTGCCACGAAGGGTTATCGTGTGGGCAACATCGACGCTACCGTGTGTGCCGAGCGTCCCAAGCTGAAAGCCCGCATCCCCGAGATGCAGGAGGTGCTGGCCCGCGTGATGAATGTGGACGTGGATGCTGTCTCCATCAAAGCCACCACTACCGAGAAGCTGGGCTTCACCGGTCGCGAGGAAGGCATTGCCGCCTATGCTACCGTGCTGATAAACAAGGAGTAGGGGAGTTCTAGCCTAGTCGCTGGCCTCGCTTATTGCTTTACGTCTTTACACCAGTCTTTTGCGGGTCATTAGGCAATCCCTCGCAGACCTTTGGACAATAGTTCGTTTGGCCTCATACAATCTAATTGTTTGGCCTTATACAATCGATTGTTTTGCCTCATACAATCGATTGTATTTCTTGCGGCAATTGATGGGCCTTTTCAAGGCGATGGTTCGGCGGCTTTACGGGTTCCGTCCGTCTGCCTTCTGACCAATGGTGGTCTTCTCTGCGTCCATCGTCTGATGCCCTTCCGTCCTAAGGACTTTGTGCCTACAGCCTGATGACCCTACACCAACAAGAGCCCTACAGTGAGCAACACGCCGAAGATGAGGATGTTGCGGGCAGTCTCGCCCAACACCTTGTTCAGTTCGCGGCCCTTGTTGATGCGCACGATGTGGCTGTAGCTGATGGCGTGCGGAATGAGGTAGAGCAACGGCAGGTGTGCTGCCATCAAGCGGCCGTTGAAGATGAGGGGGACGCAGACGAACGCGCCGACGATGCCTACGAGCAGGTAACCCAGTCGTCCGGCCCGTGCTCCGAAGCGTACCACCAGGGTGCGCTTGCCGCTAAGCTTGTCCTGCTCCCAGTCGCGGTAGTTGTTGATCATCAGCAACGTGTCGATGACCAGTCCACAGGCCAGGGCGGCCAACGTCACTTCCCACGTCCACTTGTGCAACTGCACGTAGTAGGTGAACCCTACCGGCACGATTCCGAAGAAGAGGATGACCAGCAGGTCGCCCCATCCCCAGTAAGAGAGGCGCGTCGTGTAGAGGAAGGCGAAGACCACGCAGAGCACTCCCACGAGTATCAGTTCCAGTCCTCCCCAGTAAACCAACGGCAGTCCGATGAGGCACGACAGCACTGTGGCGGTGGCAATGCCGTGTTTCATGGCGCCGATGGTAATCCACCCTTGTGCGCAGGCCCGTTTCGGTCCCAGCCGGTCTTCGCGGTCGCTCCCCTTGGCAAAGTCGTAGAAGTCGTTGATGAAGTTGGCGTCTATCTGCATGGCGAAGGCGAACAGCAGACAGAGCACAAAGGGGGTCGCCTGGAACAGGAATCCTGCATCGGTGTAAGCCAATGCCGAACCCACCAGCACCGGTACGGCAGCGGCAGTGAGGGTCTTGGGCCGTGCTGCCAGCACCCATGCTTTCAGTGAATTGGTCTTTATTTCGCTCATGATCTGTTAGGTTATGGTTTGTTGCTGCAAAGGTAATGTTTCCCACGGGGAAAGCCGAGGTCCGTCCGCATGATTTATCCGGGTGGGCTCGTTCGCCGGTCAAGTCGCTCCACTTACCGGTCAAGTAAGCTCTCATTCACCGGGCCGCCCGTCCTGATTGCCCGGCAAGTCGGCCCTGTGCGCTTGCAGGTATCGGTACACGGTTGGTGGCAGAAAGAAGCGGATGTCCTTGCCGGTCTTCAGACTCTCGCGGATGAAGGTGGAACTGATGTCGAGTAGGGGAGCGTCGACGACCGTCACCGAGGCTGGCAGCGTCTGTGCGTTGATGGGAAAGTCTGATCGGGGGTAGACCAGCAGGTGGTTTTCGTTGAGGATGCGCTCATACTGGAACCATTGGGTGAAGCAGTGCCAGTTGTCGCTACCGATGATGGGGACGAACCGCACTGCTGGGTAGCGCTCCTTCAGGGCGTCGAGGGTGTGGACCATGTACGAGGGCCGTGGCAGTTGGAACTCGATGTCCGTCACCTTGAAGCGTGGGTATCCGTCGATGGCCTCGCGCACCAGTTGCAGCCGCAGGTCGTCATCCCACAGCTCGGCGTGCGATTTCAGCGGGTTGTGCGGACTCACCATGAACCACACCTCGTCCACTCCGCCATACTCGCACAGGTAGTTGGCCAACGCCAGGTGCCCGATGTGTATAGGGTTGAACGAACCGCCAAGCAGTCCCACGGTCAGAGTCGCTTCTTCCATCGCCAACATATCCATAGTTGTGACAGAGCGAGCAGCAGCATCGCGATGGCGATGACTTGCTGTTTCATCATCAAGCCGAGTATTCCCACGGCCAGGGCGGCTATGGCGATGAGGATGCTGACTATCACCATCCACTTTGCCACTTGGTTCACGGGTCTCATGATGTCTATTGTTTTTGGATGAATGCTTCTATGGTGGCAAGGGCCTCGGCTTTCGCCTTTTCGAGGTTGTCGTTCACTATCACCACGTCGAACTTCGGGGCGAAAGTCAGCTCGTATGCGGCTTTGTCTACCCGGCTCTTGATGACCTCCGGTGTGTCTGTGCCCCGTTCGACGAGGCGTCGCTCGAGCTCCTCTATCGAGGGTGGCTGTATGAAGACCGACAGTGCCCGTTCGCCGTAGTACTTCTTGATGTTGCAACCTCCCACTACATCCACGTCGAACACCACGTTTTGTCCGGCCTCCAGCTGCCGTTCCACCTGCGCCTTCAGGGTGCCGTAGAAGCGGTCTGGGTACACCTCCTCGTACTCCAGAAACTCATTGTTGGCAATGCGTTGGCGGAACTCCTCGGGGGTGAGGAAGAAATACTCCACGCCGTCCTGTTCCGTGCCACGTGGGGCTCGGCTGGTGGCGGATACGGAGAAGGCCAGATGCAACGGTCTGGTGAGCAGATAGTTGATGATGGTCGATTTGCCCGAGCCCGACGGGGCTGAGAAGATGATGAGTTTGCCTGCCATAGTCGTCTGCCTTATTTACATTACGTTCAGCACTTGTTCCTTAATCTGTTCCAGCTCGTCCTTCATCTTCACCACGATGTTCTGCATCTCGGCCTGGTTGGACTTGCTGCCCGTGGTGTTTATCTCGCGGCCCATCTCCTGGGCGATGAAGCCCAGCTTCTTGCCCTGTCCGTGTCCGTCGCGCATCGTCTCGCGGAAGTAGTTCAGGTGGTTGGCCAGTCGCTGCTTCTCCTCGTTGATGTCCAGCTTCTCGATGTAGTAGATGAGTTCCTGCTCCAGGCGGTTCTTGTCGTAGTCCACGCCGATGGTCTTCTCCAGCGTGTCCACTATGCGGTCGCGTATTTTGCTCACGCGCTCGGTCTCGTAGGGCTCTATCGACTTCAGCAGTGCCTCTATGTTGTCAATCTTCTCGGTGAACTTCTTCTCCAGAGCCGCGCCTTCCTGCACACGGAACGCCACCAGGTTGTCTATCGCCTGCTGCACGGCGGCTGCCACCACTGTCCATTCTTCGTCCGACAGCTCCTGTACCTCCGGTTTGGTGGTCACGTCCGGCAGACGGAGCAGTGTGTAGAACCAGTCCGTCGGCAAGGGAATGCCCTTGGTGGCGGATATTTCCTTTATCTGATTATAGTAGCTCTCCAGTATGGTCGTATTGATGGCGGTGGCGGCGTCGGACGCATCCTTCTCTATCCAGATGCTGAAGTCCACCTTTCCGCGCTCCAGTGCTTTCGTTATCAGGTTGCGTATCTCCATCTCCTTCTCGCGGTAGATGGGAGCGACGCGTGTGGAGAGGTCGAGCACCTTGCTGTTGAGTGACTTTATTTCCACGTTAATCTTTTTCCCCATGAATTCGGCTGTTGCTTTGCCGTATCCTGTCATTGATAGTATCATGCTGCAAATTAATTTTTTGCAAAAGTAATGAATTTGTCCCACCCCGACGCAGTTAGCCTCCGATAAATGAACAGAAAATACGAATGAGGACTTAATAAAGCCTAAAAGCCTCTCTCTCGACAGATTTCTTCAGCCCGAGGCGTGCCGTTTCAAAGATTTTGTGTAAGTTTGCATCCTTGTAGAATAGTGAATGAAAGAGTATGTCGTGCATTTTACATATCGAGACGTCTACAGACGTCTGCTCCGTGGCCGTGAGCCAAGACGGCCAGTGTATCTTTACGAAGGAAGACCGTAAAGGTCCTTCGCATGCAGTCACCTTGGGCGTCTTCGTGCAGGAAGCCCTCTCGTTTGCCGACAGCCACGCCATCCCGGTGGACGCCGTGGCGGTCAGTTGCGGCCCTGGCTCCTACACGGGGTTGCGCATCGGTGTGTCCATGGCGAAGGGTGTCTGCTTCGGCCGCAACCTGCCGCTGATAGCCGTGTCCACACTGCAGCTGCTGTGTGTGCCGGTGCTGCTCCAGCACGAGTTACCCAACGATGCCTTGCTCTGCCCCATGCTTGACGCGCGCCGCATGGAGGTCTACGCAGCTGTGTACGACCGCGCCCTGAAGCCCGTCCGCGACACTGCGGCCGACATCGTAGACTCTCACTCCTATGAGGAGTTTCTCGATCAGCATCCGGTTTACTTCTTCGGCAACGGAGCCGCCAAGTGCAAGGGGCAGCTGACGCACCCCAACGCACACTTCATCGACGACGTGGTGCCCTTGGCCCGGTGGATGTTCCCCTTGGCGGATAAGGATATGGCCTGTGAGAACTTCAAGGACGTGGCTTACTTCGAACCCTTCTACCTGAAGGAGTTTGTGGCCTCCAAGCCCAAGAAACTGCTCTGAGACGCATACACACAATAGAATAGATATTAGTAAATCAAAAATCAATAAGATAAAAAGATAAATGGATAGACATTTGGAGTACAATACCCAACGTGAAAAATTGCCCCTGCCCGAGTATGGCCGTAGTGTACAGAACATGGTGGATTATGCCTTGACCCTCGAAGACCGCCACGAGCGTCAGCGTTGTGCCAACACCATCATCAACATCATGGGAAACATGTTCCCCCACCTGAGGGACGTGCCCGACTTCAACCATACCCTGTGGGACCACTTGGCCATCATGGCCGACTTTAAGTTGGATATCGATTACCCTTACGAGATAGTGAGACAGAACAGTCTGAACGTGAAACCCGAACCGCTGGGCTACCACAACGGACCCATCCGCTACCGCCACTACGGACACCTTATCGAGGAGCTCATCGACCAGGCGGCACAGATGCCCGACTGCCCCGAGCGGCGCCAGCTGGTGCGCATGATAGCCATACAAATGAAGAAGGACTTCATCGTGTGGAACAAGGATATGGTGGACGACCAGAAGATATTCGACGACATCGCCGAGTATTCCCACGGCCGCATCCGCATCTATCCCCACGAACTGCAGCTGATGGACAGTCCTGCCGCTCCGCAACAGCGCAACTTCCCTCAGCGTAAACGCCAGTCCAACAACAACGGACAAAAGCGGAGATACTAATCTATAAGTAAACCATAAACTCTCGGACTATGGCATCGTTTGTAATTGAAGGTGGACATAAACTGAAGGGCGACATCTGTCCGCAGGGAGCCAAAAACGAAGTGCTCCAGATTCTCTGTGCCGTGTTGCTGACCGAAGAAGAGGTGACGGTACACAACGTGCCTGACATCCTGGATGTGAACAACTTGATTCAGCTGTTGCGCGACATGGGGGTGGCGGTCACCAAACTTGGCGCTGGCTCCTACACGTTCAAGGCCGACCATGTGGACCTTGCCTACATCGAGAGTGCCGAGTTCCTGAAGACCTGCACCAAGTTGCGCGGCTCCGTCATGCTCATCGGCCCCATGCTGGCCCGCTTCGGCAAGGCTCTGCTGGCCAAGCCGGGAGGTGACAAGATTGGACGCCGTCGGTTGGACACGCACTTCTATGGCATCCGGAAACTGGGTGCCGAGTTCCGCTACGATGCCGACAAGGGCGCCTTTGTGATTGAGTGCAAACATCTGCGCGGCACCTACATGTTGCTGGACGAAGCCTCCGTCACCGGCACCGCCAACATCGTGATGGCCGCTGTGCTGGCCGAGGGGGAGACCGTCATCTACAACGCCGCCTGCGAGCCCTACCTGCAGCAACTCTGCCGGGCGCTCAACCGCATGGGAGCCAACATCAGCGGCATTGCCTCCAACCGGTTGGTTATCCGGGGCGTGAAGCAGCTGAAGGGTTGCGAACACACTGTGTTGCCGGACATGATAGAGGTGGGCAGCTTCATCGGTATGGCTGCCATGACCGCCAGCGAGCTGACCATCAAGAATGTGTCGTACGACAATCTGGGCATCATCCCCGAGAGCTTCCGCCGCCTGGGCATCCGTCTGGAGCAGCGGGGCGACGACATCTACATCCCCGAGCAGGAACACTACGAGATAGAGTCCTTCATGGACGGATCCATCATGACCATTGCCGACGCACCGTGGCCCGGACTGACACCGGACCTGCTGAGTGTGCTGCTGGTGGTGGCCACTCAGGCCAAGGGCAGTGTGCTCATCCATCAGAAGATGTTCGAGAGCCGCCTCTTCTTCGTGGACAAACTCATCGACATGGGTGCACAGATTATCCTCTGCGACCCCCATCGCGCTGTGGTTATCGGTCACGACCGCAACTTCCGTCTGCGGGGCGGCATCATGACCTCGCCCGACATCCGGGCCGGCATTGCCCTGCTCATAGCGGCCCTCAGCGCCGAGGGGGTGAGCAAGATCAGCAACATCGAACAGATAGACCGTGGTTATCAGGACATTGAGCGCCGACTGAATGCCCTGGGTGCCCGCATTACACGCGTATGATAAAGAAAGAGGAAGTCTACAGAATAGGCAAGCTGACCAAGCCGCACGGCGTGAAGGGGGAGATAGCCTTTTCCTTCACCGATGATGTGTTCGACCGCGTGGAGTGCGACTACCTGGTCTGCCTCATCGACGGCATAATGGTCCCCTTCTTCCTGGAAGAGTACCGCTTCAAGTCCGACTCTACCGCACTGGTGAAGTTCGAGGACATCGACACCTTGGAGCAGGCGCGCCGCCTGACCAACGTGGAGGTCTACTTCCCGCTGAAGCTGGCCGAGGAAGCTACCGACGGCGAACTCTCGTGGAACTACTTCGTGGGTATGCAGGTGACGGACGTGGACAGAGGAGCGCTGGGACCCGTGGTGGCCGTGGACGATACCACCGCCAACACCCTCTTCGTGGTGGACTACCACGGCGAGGAGTTGCTGATTCCCGCCTGCGAGGAGTTCATCGTGCAGATTGACAACAAGAAGCACCGCATAAAGATGCAGCTGCCCGTAGGGCTGATTGACATAGACCAAGTGGAGGAGATATAAACCGCATATACCTATATATAATATGGTAAAGAAGAAGAGAACATCCTACTGGCATAATTTCAAGTTCAAGTATAAGCTGACAATTATCAACGAGAGCACCCTGGAAGAGGTGGTGGGCATCCACGTCTCCAAACTCAACGGCCTGTCCATGCTGATGTTTGTGCTGCTCTTCTTCATCGTCATCTCCGCCCTCATCGTCAGTTTCACCCCACTGCGCAACTACCTGCCCGGTTACATGAACAGCGACGTGCGCCGCCAGATAGTGGACAATGCCCTGCGGCTGGACTCCATGCAGGAGGTGCTCGACTGCCAGAACCTCTACATCACCAACATACAGGACATCTTCCGTGGTACCGTGCGGCTGGACAGCGTCCATTCGCTGGACTCCATCAACGCCCTGCGCTCACAGAACCTGATGGAACCCACCGACCGCGAGCAGGACTTCCGCCGGGTGTACGAGGAGACGGAGAAGTATAACCTGACCAACATCAAGGAGGTGCCCGACGCCGACAGCCCCATCCTCTACCGTCCCGCCCGCGGGACGATATCCGTTGCCTTCACCCCCCGCAACAAACATTTTGGCGTGGACATCATGGCCGACCCCAACGAGAGTGTGGTGGCGGTGATGGATGGCACCGTGGTGATGAGCGACTACACTGCCGGCACAGGCTACGTGATAGGAATACAACATAACCGCAATTTGGTGTCGGTGTACAAACAATGTGGCACACTGCTGAAGCAGGTGGGCGAGAAGGTGAAAGCCGGAGAGGTGATTGCCCTGGTGGGCAACACCGACGGAGACACCGCCGGACCTCACCTCCACTTCGAGCTATGGCGCAAAGGCGAGGCACTGAACCCTGAAAAATATATAGTCTTTTAAATGAAGAAACAGATAGCTATCTTAGGTTCCACGGGCTCCATCGGTACGCAGGCCCTGCAGGTCATCGAGGAACATCCCGACCTGTACGGTGTCTACACCCTGACGGCCAACAACAATGTGGAACTGTTGGCACAGCAGGCGCGCAAGTTTATGCCCGACTCTGTGGTGATTGCCAACGAAGCCAAATACGAGCAATTGAAGGAACTGTTGGCGGACCTTCCCATCAAGGTCTATGCCGGCGAGGAAGCCCTTTGCCAGATTGTGGAGTCGGACTCCATCGACATGGTGCTCACCGCCATGGTGGGTTATGCGGGGCTGCGTCCCACCATCAACGCCATCAAGGCCCGCAAGACCATCGCCTTGGCCAACAAGGAGACTCTGGTAGTGGCAGGCGAGCTCATCAACAGTCTGGCCAGTCAGTATCATGCCCCCATCATACCCGTTGACTCCGAACACTCCGCCGTGTTCCAGTGTCTGGTAGGCGAGGCGGATAATCCCATCGAGAAGGTCATCCTGACGGCCTCGGGCGGCCCCTTCCGCACCTTTACCAAAGAGCAGTTGCAGGGTGTGACCAAAGAGCAGGCCCTGCACCATCCCAACTGGAACATGGGCGCTAAGATCACCATCGACTCCGCCTCCATGATGAACAAGGGATTCGAGGTGATAGAGGCGAAGTGGCTCTTCGGCGTGCGGCCCGACCAGATAGAGGTGGTGGTGCATCCCCAGTCGGTCATCCACTCCATGGTGCAGTTTCAGGACGGTGCGGTGAAGGCCCAGTTGGGAATGCCGGACATGCGGCTCCCCATCCAGTACGCCTTCTCCTATCCCGACCGTGTGCACGCCTCCTTCGAACGGCTCGACTTCTTCAAGTGCCGTTCACTCACCTTCGAGGCCCCCGACACGTCACGCTTCCGCAATCTGGCGTTGGCCTACGAGGCATTGCGTGTGGCCGGCAACATGCCCTGCATCGTGAATGCTGCTAACGAGGTGATGGTGGATGCCTTCCTCCACGACCGCATCGGGTTCCTCCAGATGAGCGACGTCATAGAGCGTACGATGCAACGGGTGGCCTACATCAAACAACCTGTCTACGAGGACTATGTGGCGACCGACGCCGAGGCGCGACGGGTGGCCCGCGAGCTCCTCTGAGACCAAAGCCCCCTCACGCGTGTGGGGGTGACAAACAAACGTATAAGTAAAAACAAGTTAATTAGAAGACAATGGAAACATTTTTGATTCGTGCCCTTCAACTGATGATGTCCCTCTCGTTGCTGGTCGTCATTCACGAGGGAGGACACTTCCTGTTTGCCCGCCTGTTCAAGATTCGTGTAGAGAAATTCTGCCTTTTCTTCGACCCGTGGTTCACCTTGTTCAAGTTCAAACCGAAGAACAGCGACACCGAATACGGTATCGGCTGGCTCCCCTTGGGCGGTTATGTGAAGATATCCGGCATGATAGACGAGTCGATGGATACAGAACAGATGAAACAACCTGTACAGAACTGGGAGTTCCGTGCCAAACCCGCCTGGCAACGCCTGCTGGTGATGATTGGTGGTGTGCTCTTCAACTTTCTGCTCGCCCTGTTCATCTACTCCATGATACTCTTCACCTGGGGCGACTCCTACTACCCGTTGCAGGAGATGACCCACGGTATGAAGTTCAACGAACGGGCCAAGGAGATTGGCTTCCGCGACGGCGACATCCTGTTGCGGGCTGACGACAAGACGCTGGAGCGCTTTGGCGTGGACATGCTGCGCGACATCGTCGATGCCAAGACGGTCACCGTGAAGCGCGACGGTCAGGAAGCCATCGTGAACATCCCCGAAGACCTGAGTCTGCTGACGGTTGGCAACGAGAACCCCGTCTTCTGTGAGTACCTCTATCCCGCCGTTGTCGACACCGTGCTGCCCGGCTACCCTGGAGAGTCGGTCGGCCTGCAGCAAGGCGACAGTCTGGTGGCCCTGAACGACAGCGCCCTCCATTCGTGGAACGACTTCAAGCAGATGCTCTCCGACCTCAAGTTCAAAGCCGACGCTGCTCCCGAGAAGGCCGACACGTGGAAGAACATCACCCTGCAGGTGGCCCGCGAAGGTAGGGTAGACACTCTCGCCATGACCCTCGACTCCACGTTTGTGGTGGGCATCACCCCTCAATCGCTGTCGGAACTCTACGAGGCCAAGCATATTGAGTACGGCTTCTTCGCCTCTTTCCCCGCCGGCGTGTCCCACGGAATCAACATCCTGAAGGGTTACGTCAATGATATGAAGTACGTCTTCACCAAAGAGGGTGCCACCAGCTTGGGCGGATTCGCCACCATTGGCAGCATCTTCCCTACCGAGTGGAACTGGCCCCGCTTCTGGGAGATGACCGCCTTCCTCTCCATCATCCTCGCCTTCATGAACATTCTGCCTATCCCCGCATTGGATGGCGGTCATGTGCTGTTCCTCCTCTACGAGGTAGTGACCCGCCGCAAGCCTAGCGACAAGTTCATGGAGCGTGCACAGGTTGTAGGTATGGTGCTGTTGCTCATCCTGCTGGTGTGGGCCAACTTTAACGACATACTGCGGTTTGTCTTCTGATGACGCCAGACTGTCGAAAAATGACCCTATGCTCAAGGCACCGAGACCCTATGCTATCGGGTCCGAGACCCTAGGGTCATTTTTTGAGGTTCTATAGGGCCGTGGTTTCATGCAAGTACAATAAAATATTCGGGCGGTCCTCTTATCGAAGGGAACCGCCCGAACTATTCGGTTTTGTCAGTCCTGTTGCGGACTGAAATTTTTTTAGATTCTACTTAAAAAGGATGTTATCGGATAACATCCGGATTTGTTTAGTTCTTCGTGTTAGTCTCGACTACTGCAATTACACTTAAAACCGTGAAAACAGCTACGATAGCTAACAGAATTGATACTTGTGCTGTCATAATTCTAAATCTTTTTACCTTTTAAAACTAATACTTATATTAACTAATCTCGTCAATCACTTTCGTGATTCATTTAACACGCTGCAAATATAGGGCGCTTCTGTCAAGTGACAAACAAAATACATGTTGAATAACATAAATCAGCTGTTTTCTTGATATAGGTCAATAACGCCCAGTGGAATGAAATACGTTTGTCATACCCAGACGGGAAAGATGACAAACTTGCACTGACAAGATAGCACAGCCGCGCACATTCCTCATTTGTTACGTCAGGAACATTGTCGAAACGAAAAATAAACCATACCTTTGTAGCGCCAATAATTTGTGATGGTAAGTATAACTGAATGCCAATGTCAAAATCTAATATAGTGGATACAGAAGCCGAGACGTTAAAGGCTATGGTAGAACGGTCTTACAAATCATGTCGTGAGGGGTTGATAACCTACGTTTATTATAAGATAGGCGACCTCGAGCAAGCGGAAGACCTGGTACAGGATGCCTTCATCCGTCTGCTCAACTATGGTTTGAAGATCGATGAGAAAACCATCAACTCGTTCCTCTTTACGATAGTGCGCAATTTGCTCATTGACTATTTGCGACACACCTACTCGAAAAAGGAAAAGCTCTCGTACCTCAGCTACATGATTGAGCCTTTTGCCAGTTCAGGCGCTGACTGTCGCCTCAACGTGCGTGAAGTGATAACGTTGCACGAAAAAGCCAAGGCCCGGCTCACTCCGCGTGTCCGTCAGGTCTACGAGATGAGATGTGAGCGCAATCTCTCGATTGGCGAGATTTGCCGGAGACTTTCGATAACCAACAACACGGCAGAAAGTCATCTGTTCGTAGCCCGTCAGAATATCCGCGACTACGTGCGCAAGGCCCTTACGGCGAAAGGTGTCTTTTACTCACAGATGAGATATGTCGGCAGTTAAGAAAAAGATTCAGAATTAGTTGCGTAAGAATATTAAAAGTCATACCTTTGCATATCATTTAACAATTCGATATTAGCGATTTATATATAGGGTTGTCTTATGGTTGTAGGGCGTTCGACTCTGGGAAGAGGCGGACGTCCGTATTTTTTCTTTACCCAGACGAGATGCTTATGGAATGTTTGCGTGGGTTAATTTCCGCTAACTTCCGTCTGCTGTTACGTCTCGCCTCGCAATACTTTCCATGCTTTACATTATCTTTGTGCCCCGTAGAACTCAATAGATTGATGCAATGATATCTATCCGACGCATATACATATATGTAATGTTCTGTAGCTTTGCCCCTGTAATGCAGGCGCAGAGCTACGAGGACCTCGTGAAGAAAGCCTTCGACTTGGCACAGAACGATAGCCTCGCGGAGGCGGAACTCGTCTGCAAGCAAGCACTCAGCAAGGCTCCATCGCACGCCTACAACGCTGTTCTCTTCTCACGGCTCGGCGCCATCCAGCAACGGTTGGGACACACACAGGACGCGTTGCAGTCCTATTCCTACTCCCTGAACCTGGCACCTCGTTCGGTGGAGACCCTGCTCTGTAGGGCAGCCCTGCATTTGGAACTTGGCAATTACGAACGGGCCAAGCGCGACTACAGCGAGGTGATAGACCTGGACCGGACCAACGCTGAGGCACGACTCTTCAGGGCCTACACCTGCATGAGACTGCGTGATTACGAGACGGCGCGGCTGGACTACACCTATCTGTTGGCGGACGTTCCCAACGATTACAACGCCTTGCTAGGCATTGCTTTGCTCAATCAGAAAGAGAAACGCTACCGCGAAGCCTTGTCCAGCTACGAGACCCTGATAGCCGCCCACCCGGCGGACGCGTCGCTCTACATGGCACGCGCCGACTTGGAACAGGAGATGGAACAGTGGGAGGTGGCCCTGATGGATATGGACCAAGCCATAGAGTTGAAACCCGATGAGGCCGACTACTACATTGCCCGGGCTACACTCAGCATTCAACTGCACAAGACCAAATCCGCCCGTGCAGACCTGGACAAAGCCGTCGAACTGGGTACCCATCGGTCTGCATTGCGCGGCCTCTATAAGCAGTGCCGGTAATCGTCTGGATGGAACCGGCTTGTCCCGTATGCCCCCTTCATATAACCACACCTGGGAATTTCTGGCCACTGGATAGGCATCTTGCTTGCCATCGAGCAGACGACCGATTGATAGCCGTGGTGATTTCGCATCCTCTTGCCCCCCCCTGAGAGTATTGTCGACTGTTCTTATTTTTAAACGTATACTCTTAATGAAGTAGGGTGATAGCATCGTTAAATAACGTTTTAAATGTATGATAGAATATACGTATATATGAAATAGAGTTAATTCTGTTTGTTTTTTAGGAGATTAAATGCGTATTTTGTACAAATGTTTTGAATCAAAACTTACTATATACTAAAGCCATGGCAAAAACAGCAAAGGACCAACCAAATGAACCGGAACGAACTAAAAAGCCTTACAACATCAAGCCTGTGAAGGAGAAGGCGGCAGCATACCGCTCACTCATCAGGGCTGAGTTGGCTGACCAACTGTACGATCAGATTGTGGACATCATCGTGTCACAGAAAAAGTACAGGGATCCGGACTATTCCGCCAAGCAATTGGCGATTGACCTGAAGACGAACACACGTTACCTGTCCGCAGTCATCAATTCACGATTCGGCATGAATTACTCGTGCCTGGTGAACGAACATCGCGTACGCGAGGCAGCGCATCTGCTGACCGACCGCCGATTCCTCGACAAAAATGTGGAGGAAATCAGTCTGATGGTAGGATTCGCCAACAGACAATCGTTCTATGCGGCGTTCTACAGAATCAAGGGTGAGACTCCTAAATCTTACAGAACAAGAATTTTGGAGCACAACAACAAGTGAGTATTATAGATTTTGTTTATTTTTGCGGAGACATAAGGTCATTATGTCTCCTTTTTTTGTCTAACGATTAAAACTATACGGCATGACGACCGGTAAGTATGTACAAATGGCAATATTAGCAGCGATGTTCGCCTCGTGCGGAACGCAAAAAACAGAAAACGTGACGAACGATACATTTGACTATACCGTGGAACAGTTCGCAGACTTGCAGATTCTCCGGTATAAAGTGAAGGATTTCGACAGTTTGTCCCTCAAGCAGAAAGAGTTGGTCTACTACCTCTCGCAGGCTGCCCTCGAAGGACGTGACATCCTCTTCGACCAAAACGGAAAATATAACCTCACCATTCGCAAGATGCTGGAGATGGTCTACACCGACTACACCGGCGACCGCGCCGACACCAACTTCGTGAATATGGAAATCTACCTCAAGCGGGTGTGGTTCTCCAACGGCATCCATCACCACTACGCATGCGACAAGTTCGTGCCTGGCTTCACCCCCGAGTTCTTCAAGAAGGCCCTACAAGACGTGGATTCGGCCAAACTCCCTCTGGCCGACGGACAGACGCTGGACCAGCTGTGCGACGAGGTGTTTCCCGTGATATTCGACCCCATGGTGATGCCTAAGCGTGTGAACCAGGCCGATGGTCAGGACTTGGTGCTGACCTCCGCCTCCAACTACTACGAAGGTGTGACCCAGACTGAAGCCGAATCGTTCTACAATGCCATGAAGAACCCGCAGGACACCATGCCGGTGATGTTCGGCATGAACAGCCGGTTGGTGAAGGAGAACGGCAAGGTATGCGAGAAAGTATGGAAGGTGGGCGGACTCTACGGACCGGCCATCGAGAAGATTGTCTTCTGGCTCAACAAGGCTGCCGCCGTGGCCGAGAACGAGGAGCAGAAGGCCGTCATCGACAAACTGATACAGTTCTACACCGACGGCAATCTGAAGACGTTCGACGACTACTGCATCCTGTGGCTGAAGGAGAACTCACAGGTGGATTTCGTCAACTGCTTCACCGAGAGCTATGGCGACCCGCTAGGCATGAAGGCTAGTTGGGAGTCCATTGTCAACTTCAAGGATATAGAGGCCACACGGCGTACCGAGACCATCAGCCGCAATGCGCAGTGGTTTGAGGACCATTCGCCCGTGGATGCCCGCTTCAAGAAAGAAAAGGTGGTGGGCGTGTCTGCCAAGGTGATAACCGCTGCCATGTTGGGCGGCGACCTCTACCCCTCTACCGCCATCGGCATCAACTTGCCCAACTCCAACTGGATACGCCGTGTGTACGGATCGAAGTCGGTGACCATAGGTAACCTGACGGATGCCTACAACAAGGCCGCCCATGGCAATGGCTTCGCCGACGAGTTTGTCTACAGCGCTGTGGAGAAGGAGCTGATGGACAAGTATGCCGACCTGACGAACGACTTGCATACCGACCTCCACGAGTGCCTCGGACACGGCTCCGGGCAGCTGCTGCCCGGCGTGGACCAGGATGCCCTCAAGGCATACGGCTCCACCATCGAGGAAGCGCGCGCCGACCTCTTTGGCCTTTACTATCTGCCCGACGCCAAGCTGGTGGAGCTGGGACTGACCCCGACGGCCGACGCCTTCAAGGCTGAGTACTACAGCTACATGATGAACGGACTGATGACTCAGCTCGTTCGCATCGAGCCGGGTAACGACATCGAGGAGGCACACATGCGCAACCGTCAGCTGATAGCCCGCTGGGCCTACGAGCACGGCAGGGCAGACAAGGTGGTGGAACTAATGAAACGAGAGGGCAAGACCTACGTGAAGATCAACGACTACGACAAGCTGCGCAACCTCTTCGGCCAGTTGCTGGGCGAGATACAGCGCATCAAGTCCGAAGGCGATTTTACCGCTGCCCGTCAGCTGATAGAGGACTATGCCGTGAAGGTGGACCCCGAACTGCATAAAGAGGTGCTTGAGCGCTATGCTAAACTTCACCTCGCTCCCTACAAAGGATTCGTCAACCCCGTGTATGAGGCTGTCACCGACAAGGATGGACACATCATCGACGTGAAGATATCCTACACCGAAGGCTATGCCGAGCAGATGCTGCGCTACAGCCGCGATTTCTCTAACCTGCCTTACCGCAACGAATAGTCGGCGAACGTATGGAACTGCAAGAACAGTTGCGGGACATCAAGTCCCGCTTCCGTATGGCTATGAACGGCGTTGCCTCCAAGAGCATGCGCGACAAGGGACTCTGCTACAAAGTGAACTTCGGCATCGAACTGCCGCGGTTGCGCGAGATTGCCGCCTGCTATGAGAAGGACCACCGCCTGGCCCAAACCTTGTGGAAGGAACCTGTGCGCGAGTCCAAAATACTGGCCGGCATGCTGCAGCCTGTGGAGAGCTTCATCCCCGAGCTGGCCGACATTTGGATGGACGAGATGTCCTATCCCGAGATTGCCGAGCTCACGTGTATGAACCTCTTCCAATATCTGCCCTACGCCTCGGACAAGGTGTTTCAGTGGATTGCTGACGAGCGCCCTTACTCGCAAGCCTGTGGCTATCTGGTGTTGGCTCGACTTTTTGCCAAGGGGCTGCAGCTGAACGAGCGGTCCGAGGGCGAATATCTCGACCAGGCCCTGTCGACCATCCAGTCGGCGGAGGCCTTTCCACTGCGGGCGGCCTACACCTCGCTGCTGCATTATGTGCGGCTGGGCAAGCAGCAGGGACAGCATACGCTGAAAATTCTTGCGACCCTCAATACGTCCGAAAAGCCCGAGTGGCAGAGCCTTTACGAGGAGATAAAAGCGGAGACAGAAATGTGGTGAGCATACAAAAAAAAGGTGTTTCTTTTCTGTTTCATCAAAAATAGCTAACTTTGTTCGCCTAACTTTGTAGTGCAGATGAACGCAGAAGATGTAAAAAACACTGTAAAGCAGACGTTTACGGAGTATTTGCGGGCCAATAAGCATCGTAAGACCCCCGAGCGTTACGCCATATTGGATGCCATCTATTCCATCGAGGGGCATTTCGATATAGACCGGCTCTACGACCAGATGATGAATGAGGAGAAATTCAGGGTCAGCAGAGCCACGCTCTATAACACCCTCGTGTTACTGTTGGATGCCAAGCTCATCATCAAACATTCATTCGGTAACTCGTCGCAGTACGAGAAGTCGTACAACATCGAGACGCACCATCATCTGATCTGCACCAACTGCGGCAAGGTCTCGGAGCTCCATAGCGAGGAGCTGCAGAAAGTCATTGCGAACCTGAAGATGCGCCGCTTCCAGATGTCGCACTACTCGTTGTACATATATGGTATATGTTCCAAGTGCGCGACACAGAAGAATAAACAACGGAAAACAAACAAATAATATACAGTATGAATAAGAAAGTAGATGTCTTGTTGGGTCTCCAATGGGGAGACGAAGGCAAAGGAAAAGTCGTTGACGTACTCACTCCCCACTATGACGTGGTAGCCCGTTTCCAGGGTGGCCCCAACGCTGGACATACATTGGAGTTTGAAGGACAGAAGTATGTGCTTCGGTCCATCCCTTCGGGTATATTCCAGGGAGACAAGGTAAACATCATCGGTAATGGAGTGGTGCTCGACCCTGCTCTGTTTAAAGCGGAGGCGGAAGCACTGGAGGCTTCGGGCCATAACCTGAAGGAGCGTCTCCACATCTCCAAGAAGGCTCACCTGATATTGCCGACCCATCGCATCCTCGATGCGGCTTACGAGGCAGCCAAGGGTGCGGCCAAAGTGGGAACCACCGGAAAAGGTATCGGACCGACCTATACCGACAAGATCAGCCGCAACGGTGTGCGCGTGGGCGATATCCTCCACAACTTCGAGGCCAAGTATGCGGCAGCCAAGGCACGCCACGAGAAGATTCTGAAGAGTCTCGACTATCAATACGACATCACCGAGCTGGAGAAGACTTGGATGGAAGGTGTCGAGTACCTGAAACAATTCCCTCTGGTGGACAGCGAGCACGAGGTGAACAACCTGTTGAAAGAGGGCAAGAGCGTGTTGTGTGAAGGTGCACAGGGTACGATGCTAGATGTGGACTTCGGTTCCTATCCTTTCGTCACCTCATCCAACACCATCTGTGCGGGTGCCTGCACCGGTCTGGGCATCGGCCCCAACAAGATTGGCGAGGTGTATGGCATCATGAAAGCCTACTGTACTCGCGTGGGTAGCGGACCGTTCCCCACCGAGCTGTTCGACGAGACTGGCAAGACCATACGCGACCTCGGCCATGAGTATGGAGCCGTGACCGGACGTGAGCGCCGCTGCGGATGGATTGACCTTGTGGCACTGAAGTATGCCATCATGGTCAACGGTGTGACCCAACTGATTATGATGAAGAGCGACGTGCTCGATGGTTTCGACACCATTAAGGCATGCGTAGCCTATAAGGTGAACGGCGAGGAGATAGACTATTTCCCCTACGACATCACTGAGAACGTGGAACCCATCTATACCGAGCTGCCCGGCTGGAAAACCGACATGACCAAGATGAGCAGCGAGGACGAGTTCCCCGAGGAGTTCAACGCATATATCTCCTTCCTGGAGGGCGAGCTGGAGACACCTATCAAGATTATCTCCGTCGGTCCGGACCGCGAGCAGACCATAGTGCGTTACACTGAAGATTGAAATCAACACAACCATTTTTTAAGAGGGGAGGGGGTAGCATGAGCGCTCTCTCCTTTCGCTTTCCATAAGGTCGGTGTTGTCACAATCTCACAAAAGATGTTATACCGCATGGGTGGCATTCCTATTTTGTCTATATTTGGCATATCATTTGTTTTCATTCAGTAAGAACATTAAAAAGAAAAGATTATGTATTGGGTACTATTCATCGGCATCGCGCTCATCAGCTATTGGGTGCAGTCGAATTTACAGCGGAAATTCAAGAAATACTCCAAGATGCCCATGTCTAACGGCATGACGGGCCGCGAGGTTGCAGAGAAGATGTTGCACGACAATGGCATCTATGACGTGACGGTCACCAGCACACCGGGTATGCTCACCGACCATTACAATCCCGCCAACAAGACGGTGAACCTGAGCCAGGGCGTGTACGGGAGTTGCAGCATTGCCGCCGCTGCAGTGGCCGCCCACGAGTGTGGACACGCCGTGCAGCACAAGTGTGCCTACGCTCCGTTGAAGCTGCGTTCGGCTCTGGTGCCGGTGGTGCAGTTCTCCTCGTCCATCGTATCGTGGGTGTTGTTGGCAGGCATCCTGCTGTTGCAGATGTTCCCCAGCATTCTGCTGTTCGGCATCTGCCTGTTTGCCATGACCACGCTCTTCAGCATCGTCACGCTACCCGTGGAGATTGATGCCAGCCGACGTGCTTTGGCATGGTTGAGCCGTGCCGGCATCACCAACTCCTATAACCACGGTCAGGCCAAGGATGCCCTGAAGTCCGCCGCCTACACCTACGTGGTAGCTGCACTCAGCTCGTTGGCCACCCTCGTCTATTACGTCTCCATATACATGCGAAACCGCGACTGATAGACAATCGGCATAAACTCGTAAGGGCTCCGTAATTAAATGAATAACCATTTAATTACGGAGCTTTGTTTTGTCGCAAGGTGTGTACGTGACTGGCGTATTTGCAGAAAATCGTCTTATCGGCACATCCGTATAGTTGTATAACCGGGATATTTTATACCTTTGTTGGCAGAATTAGAATATTAGGAATACTTGACTGATGTTTATGAGAAAGAAGATACTGATTCTAGCCGCCATGCTGGGCATCTTTGTGTCGGCTCCCGCCCAAGAAAGTTCGGTTGCGGATACGCTAGCTACCAACCGGTTTGTGATGCGCTCCACTCTCTATGGAGTAGGCTACGCCAATCTGCTCGATACCTATCTCTCACCGGTGGAATATACAGGCGTGGAGGCACGCATCGTCCACGAGCGGATGCGCATGACCAAACTGCTGGATGGCAACGTATCGAAGCAGAGCCTGCTGCAGGTTAACTTCGGTTACACCGAGAACCGCTCAGAGACGGGCAACGAACTCTTTGGCATGGTGAACTGGAGCTGTGGGCTGCACTACCATTTCCCTGTCAGCGACCATTTGACACTGCTGGCCGGTGGGCTGGGAGAGGTGAACATGGGATTCATCTACAATACCCGCAACTCCAACAACCCCGCACAGGCGAAGGCTTACGTCAACCTGACGGCATCGGGTATGGCCATCTATAAGTTCCGTCTATGGAACAGACCGTTGGCAGTGCGCTACCAACTGAATGTGCCGATGGTGGGAGTGATGTTCTCGCCTCAGTACCAACAGTCGTACTACGAAATCTTTACGCTCGGCAATACCGACGGTACCGTCAAGGTGACCTCTCTCCATAACCAGCCGTCGTGCCGACAACTGCTGACGTTGGACATTCCCACGCGGTCCGTTACCTATCGCATCGGTTACGTGGGCGACCTGCAACAGTCGCGCGTCAACGGCATCAAGTGCCACACCTATTCGCACTCCTTCATGGTGGGACTCGTCAAGCGGTTCTACCTGATGAAGCCTGGCGACAAGTCAAACACTCGTTTCCCTTTCTGAATGCATACACATTATCTCTGAATAACGATGAACAAACGATTTACACGATATATGAGAGTCGCCTGCCAGACCGGTCTGTTGCTCTGTCTGCTGGCGATGCTTCCGCTACAGACCTCCTGCATCCGCGAGGATTCTTACAATGACGACCCGACGGGAAACTTCGAAGCCCTGTGGCGCATCATCGATGAACAATACTGCTTCCTCGACTACAAAGCCGAGGAGTATGGTCTCGACTGGGACGCTGTGCACGACCAGTACAGCAAACGCATCACTCAGAACATGACCACCAAGGGACTGTTCGAAGTACTCGGCGACATGCTCGGCGAACTGCGGGACGGACATGTGAACCTCTACGCCACCTTCGACGTGGCCCGCTATTGGTCGTGGCACGAGGATTATCCGGCCAACTTCAGCGACAGTCTGCAACGCAAGTATTTGGGCAAGGACTACAAGATTGCCTCCAGTCTGAAATATAAGGTACTGGAAGACAACGTGGGCTATGTCTATTGCGGCAGCTTCGACAGCGCCATCGGCAATGGCAACCTGAGCGAGATGTTGCAAGAGCTGGCTGTCTGCAATGGAATCATTGTGGATGTGCGCAACAACAGTGGCGGCCAACTGACCCTGGCGGACCGGTTGGCGGCACGCTTCACCAACGAGAAGGTGCTCGTGGGTTACATCTCTCATAAGACCGGCAAGGGACACGGCGACTTCTCTACCCTAGAGCCCATCTACCTGGAACCATCGGATGGCGTGCGGTGGCAGAAGAAGGTGGTGGTGCTCACCAACCGCAGCTCCTACAGCGCTACCAATTACTTTGTGAACGGCATGCATCAATTGCCCAATGTCACCCTTGTGGGCGACCGCACAGGCGGTGGCTCCGGACTGCCTTTCTCGTCCGAGTTGCCCAACGGATGGTCTGTCCGCTTCTCGGCCAGCCCGATGTACGACCCTGAGATTAACCATCTGGAGTTTGGCATCGAACCTGACATCCGTGTTGACATCTCGTCGGAGGACTATAATAAAGGCATCGACACCATCCTGGAGAGAGCCCGGCAACTCATCAATGCAGGAGAATAAACTCTCCTTCCGTAGATGAGTCTGCGCTGAGGCCGGATGTGCAAACGATAGAAGAAACAATAATCAAATGATAAAATCATGAAAAAGACATTCTTATTGGTATTCGCTCTGGTGACGTCGCTTCAGCTGATGGCACAGGGCTATTACACGGAGTATTGCGGCGATGCCGCACTGAAGGCAGAGGCTGACAAGTGGTATGCCGACGGTGCGTGGCGCACCGGATTCAACAAGGCCGGGGCTGATGCGACGGTGAACACCGTCCTCTTCTACCAACAATATCAGAAGAACCCCGAGGAGTGGAAGGCCTTGTTCGCCTGGTTGGCGAAGACCGACCTGTTGGCCATCCCTAATGGCAAACATGCCATAGAGGGTACACAACTGGTGGCGTCGGTAGAGGATAGCCAAAACGAACCTTTGGAGAAGCGTGGCAGCGAGAGCCATGTCCGCAAGATTGACTTCCAGTATGTGGTGAAAGGTACGGAAGGTTTCGGTATCCTGGACCACTTGACCAGTCGTCCCAACTGCCCCTACAACAGCAAGAAGGACGTGGTGCACTACGACTACGACAAGTCCCGCACGAAGTTTATCGAGAGCGTGCCCGGATACTTCAACATCTTCTTTCCGCAAGACTGGCATATCGCCAAAGTGGCTACCACGCAAGCCGACCAAACCATCCGCGTGATAGTGATTAAAGTCTCCTATAAAGACTAAGCCATGTGGCTTCCGCCGCATGCCGAGTTATTCCCGTGAGATGCCTTCTGAATTCTTTGAGAAGGCATCCCGTGGAAATAAGAAACCTTCTTGTCTGAACGATGTTGCTTGTTGAGGCATTAGTTAGGCAAGTGACCAGGCGAGCAGCCCTTCATCCTGTCTTTTTGACAAGTATGAAGGGCTGCTCGATTCGTACTCATTCTGTATTAGTCTTGAACTATTTATGGAACAAAATAAAAAAATCAAAGAAATAGTTGTAGCGAATTGAGAAAATTAGTATGTTTACCTATCGATGAGAATTGAGGAAGCGAAAAGGAAGACAGGTAATGACTCTCTTTTATCGTTTTGGTATTAACCGAATATTCTCGAAAGTGAAGGTTCATAAATATTTTAGTTATGAAAAATGTTGCTTCTTTTCTAGCATTGTGCATAATCTGCACAAGCTTGAGTGTTGTTAATGCATCGAATGCAGTGCAGGGTAGTTCACCAAATGTTTCTGCAAATGGTGGCTATAATCCAACCATGAATAAGATGGCAGTTCTGGAAATCACGGGATTTTCTGCAGGTAATGAACAGTCTACTTTGAATGTAGTTACGGGAATATTGTCGGAGTATGAACATTACGGAGATTTAGTAGTTTCGACGACATCTAGTAGTAGCGTTAATATGGTGGTAGTTCAGATTTGGGGCCCCATAAGTTATGTGCTTGGCGCATTGGACTTTTTGTCGGCGAACAAACCTCAGTACTTGACAATAAATACTAGAATCCAATTGTAAGATAGACACGTATGAAAGCTCCATTCCTATATATATTTCCAACTCTTTTATGGGTATTCTTTTCTCTTCCTTTGAGAGTCCTTGGACAAGAAGCTACACACCTCAAAGGTCCGTATTGTATGCTGTTTGTAGGTAATACGCTAGCAATAAGTGAGGATTCAGTCAAAACTTGTCTTCCTCAAGTTACCACACAGTTATTCACATTACCCGATACGACGTTTGTATCAGGTGCTACCACTGATCAAAGTGGACTCTTTATGTTGAAATACGACGGAGAATACTCTAAATTACTGCTTCGGTTGTCATATATAGGAATGGAGACTATCGATACAGTTGTGAAAGTCCCTCGAATTGATGATTATATGAACTACGTCAAGCAAGGCGAATTTGTCTTAATGCCGAAATCTCTCACTATGGAAGAGGTGCAGGTGGTGGCCGAACTGAAGAAGATGTTCATGTCCGGTGATACATTGATTTACAACACCGAAGCGTTCAAGGTGCCCGAAGAGGCGGTGCTGATGGATTTGGTACGCAAGTTGCCGGGCGTTTATTTCGAGAACGGACGGATGATGTATCAAGGCAAGCCGATTCATGAAATACGCTTGAATGGAGAGCAGTTCTTCTCCACCAATATGGACATCGCCCTAAATAATATGCCGGTGTCGGAACTGGAACAGGTGAAGATTTACGATGACCGCTCCGAGAGGGACAAAGCGCTGGGTGTGGACACTGGTGACCGCAAGACCGTGATGGACATGAAGACCAAACGGGACATCAACAACATCAAGTTCGCCAACCTGAACGCTGGCATCACTATTCCCAAACACCGCTATCAACTGGGCGGCGACGTGGCTGGCTACAGCAAATACCTTAGTGAATACTCCGTGAAAGGCAACATGGACAACCTGCCGGGAGGCTTGTCCACCAACGTCAACAAATCGGCACAGGCTTATGGGAAACGGAAAATCAACAATTTCGAGGTGAGGGGCGACATCGGTTACAAATATAACAAACAAAAGGATGAATCCACTTCACGCTCGGAGAACTTCATGGATACCTACAACGACTATTCTGACGGAGAAAGCCTGTCGACCTCGGTGAAGAAAGATTTGGACGGCAACATAACCGTAAAAGGCAAACCCAACAAACGAACGAACATTTTCTTCGAGGGCCTGTTCCGACGCAATCGCGAACGCAACAGTTCCGAGAGCAATACCACAGCCTATCGCTCGGGACTCGACCAGTCACTATGGGACTTGCCTCAGATAGACGATGCCTATCGGCTGAATGACCAGAGACAGAGCTCCATCTACACATCCGACACGAAGAGAGCCCGACTGCGGATGAACCTCACACACAATCTCGATTTTCTCAGTTCCAAACTGGAACTGTCGGTAGGTGGCAACCGCACGCAGACCGACAAGACACAGTTCAACCGCTCGGAGATACACTTTTACCAGTTGGGTGACTCGGTCTACCAAAGCAACGACTACGTGCTGACCCCCACAAAGGATAACGATTTCTCGACCAAACTCGGTTGGGGATTCCCTGTCAGTCAGTGTATTAACCTCGGCTTGAATTACGAATGGCAGTGGAGCCGTTACGAGAACGAACGTAACCTCTTCGACATCGGCAGTCTGGTAGGCATTGACTCTTATGCCTTGCCGCAGAATTACCTAAATGCGAGGGTCGACAGTCTCAGTTCTGCCTCCACGGACCAGGCAGGACAGCATAGCTTTGGACTCACTGCCTCCTATATCGGTCCGAAGGTGTTTGTCACTTTGAGCGCAAGTGTCTATACACTTCATCGTAGCCTCACTTCCAACCGAGGAAGTTATGCGGTAGACACCACGACCAACAACATCGGCTTCAACACGGCTTTGATGATGAGCTATACGACGAAGCGTAACGGAACGATACAGGTGAACTACTTCGGTAACACACACATGCCCTCGTCGTCCGACCTGCTGCCGGTGGTGAACAATGACAACCCGCTCTACATCCGCACCGGCAACCCCTCGCTGAAACAGTCTTACTTGCAACAAGTCAGCGTGGATTACCGCGGTGCCGTATGGAACGCTTCCGTCGTTTTCCGCAACGAACTGAACAGTATCACCCGCAAGGAGACCTATAACGAACAGACGGGCGGACGCATCGTAACTCCGGAGAACATCAATGGCAACTGGAACATGGACGCCAACGGATCTTTCCGTAAGTTCTGGGGCGACTTCAGCCTTTCTGTCAGTGGACGATACAGCCACTATAACAGGGTGGGGTACCTGAGTTACAACTCCTCCCCGTCGACCATTGGTGAGAAACGTACGACCCGTTCCGACAATGTCACTGGCGACTTGACGTTAGGCTACCAATGGAGCTGGGCCGACTTGAAGCTGACGCAGAAGGCTACCTATAGCCACAACAAGGATGCCTACCGCAATCGGGTAACCGATACGAAGGACTATAGCACCATCGTGGATGGTGGCTATCGCTTCCGTTGCGGATTCAGCCTTCGCTCGGACCTCACGCTGACTCTGCGCAAAGGTTACGCCATAGAAGAGGCTAACCATTCCCAACTGATATGGAACGCTTCCGTGAAGTATGCTTTCCTGAAAGATAAACGTGCTAGCTTGGAGTTCAAGTACTTCGATATCTTGAAGCGTCAGAAAACGATCAATCAGACCATCACTTCGTTCGGATATAACGAGAGTCGCTACAACCGTCTTTACAGCTATGGACTACTGACCTTCGTCTACAAGTTCAGTATGCTGAAGTAGATGACTCTGTTGGTCGCATTGGTGTTGTGACGAATAGCAGAGCGTGAACAAGAACTCCCTCCATCAGACCTTTGGGCCCGATGGAGGGAGTCTTATAATGATAGTAATAGGACTTCTCTTTTCTCGTTCGGCAAGTCTCCAAAATGAGCCAAGGCTCAATGCCACTTGCCCCTAGGCTCATGTGTCAAAGAGCTAAAGCTCGTGAGCCGAAGCCCTTTTAGCCGTTGTATATACGTGTGGGGCTTGGATTACTCTTTCTTGTCCTTCAGCTGCTCGAAGATGAGTTTCTCCAGCTCGTCGGCCAACTCTGGATTGTCGGCCAGGCACTGCTTGGCAGCGTCACGGCCCTGTCCAATCTTCGTGTCGTTGTAGCTATACCACGAACCGCTCTTCTTGATGATGCCCAACTCGGTACCCAAGTCCACAATCTCGCCGGTGCGTGAGATACCCTCGCCAAACATGATGTCGAACTCGGCGCGGCGGAAAGGAGGCGCCACTTTGTTCTTCACCACCTTCACCTTCGTCTGCTTACCGATGACCTCTTCGCCATCCTTCAGCTGCTGCGAGCCGCGGATGTCGATGCGTACCGAAGCGTAGAACTTCAAGGCGTTACCGCCTGTGGTCGTCTCGGGATTGCCGAACATCACGCCAATCTTCTCGCGCAACTGGTTGATGAAGATGCAGGTGGTGTTCGTCTTGTTGATGGTAGAGGTCAGCTTACGTAGGGCCTGTGACATCAGTCGTGCCTGGAGGCCCACCTTGTTCTCGCCCATGTCGCCGTCAATCTCTGCTTTCGGTGTCAGGGCAGCCACGGAGTCGATGACGATGATATCGATGGCGGACGAGCGTATCAGCTGCTCGGCAATCTCCAATGCCTGCTCGCCGTTGTCCGGCTGCGATATCCACAGGTTGTCCACGTCCACGCCCAATTTGGCGGCATAGAAGCGGTCGAAAGCATGCTCCGCATCGATGAATGCTGCGATGCCGCCAGCCTTCTGTGCCTCAGCGATAGCGTGGATAGCCAGTGTGGTCTTACCGGAAGACTCCGGTCCGTAGATTTCGATGATACGTCCGCGCGGATAACCGCCCACGCCCAGTGCGGCGTTCAGTCCGATGGAACCTGTTGGAATCACCTCCACCTCCTGAATCTTGTCGTCACCCAGTTTCATGATGGAACCTTTTCCGAAGTTTTTCTCTATCTTGTCCATAGCTGTCTGCAGGGCTTTCAGCTTGTCGCTCACATTGCTCTGTGCGGCTTCTTCTTCATTGTCTTTCTTTGCCATAACGGTTTATTTGTTTCTGTTGATAATAGTTTGTTCTGCTCTTATCGAAGGGAGAGGCTACAGCTCCAGGTCCTTGTCGAACACCTCGTGCCAAGGCAGGCCTTGCTTGTTGAGCTGCTCCATGAACGGATCCGGGTCAAACTCTTCCACGTTGTACACACCCGGTTTCTTCCAGATGCCCTTGAGGAACATCATGGCACCTATCATGGCTGGCACACCGGTGGTGTAGCTTACGCCCTGCATGCCGGTCTCCTTGTAGGCGGCCTGGTGGCTGCAGTTGTTATATATATAATAGGTATGCTCCTTGCCGTCCTTCTTGCCACGGATGCGGCAACCGATGGACGTCTCGCCCTCGTAGTTCTCGCCCAGGTCTTGCGGGTTGGGCAACACGGCCTTGAGGAACTGCAGCGGAACGATCTTCATGCCGTTGTAGTCTATCTCGTCGATGCGTGCCATGCCGATGTCCTGTATCACACGCAGGTGGGTCAGATACTCCTGTCCGAAGGTCATCCAGAAGCGTGCCCGCTTGATGGTCGGGTAATTCTTCACCAGCGACTCCAGTTCTTCGTGATAGAGCAGGTACGAGTCGCGCGGACCGATGTTGGGGTAGGTGAGGTCTTTATGGATTTCCATCGGCTTGGTGGCAATCCATTGCCCGTTCTCGTAGTAGCGTCCGTTCTGCGTGATTTCGCGGATGTTGATCTCAGGATTGAAGTTGGTGGCGAAAGCCTTATGATGGTTTCCTGCGTTGCAGTCCACGATGTCCAGGTATTCTATCTCGTCGAAGTGATGTTTGGCTGCGTATGCCGTGTACACACCGCTCACGCCCGGGTCGAATCCGCAGCCGAGAATAGCCGTCAGTCCAGCCTCTTCGAAGCGTTTCTTATAGGCCCACTGCCAGCTGTACTCGAAGTGAGCCACGTCTTTCGGCTCGTAGTTGGCCGTGTCGAGGTAGTTCACACCGGTCTTCAGACAAGCCTCCATGATGGTGAGGTCCTGATAGGGGAGTGCCACGTTGATGACAATCTCCGGCTTGAAGTCGTTGAACAGGGCCACCAGGTCGTCCACGTTGTCGGCATCCACCTTGGCCGTGCGTATGGCTGGGTTGCCGATGGCCTTCACTACAGCGTCACATTTCGATTTCGTTCTGCTCGCTATCATGATGTCCGTGAATACATCCGGATTCTGTGCTACTTTGTGCGCAACAACGGTGCCTACACCTCCTGCGCCGATAATTAAAACTTTACCCATTTCTTGAAAATGAATTATTATATGTACGATTGATTAGTTGATTGCTTCCAACAGCCCATTCGTGAAGGAGAGGATGGTGTGGTCCTCGAATATCCAGGTCTCCTTGCCCTCCTTGTGGTTCTTGGAGACACGCAGCGGACTGCCCTTGGCCATGCGGCAAGCCTGTGGGGTCATGCCTATCATCACCTGTCCCTTGCTGATGCAGCTCCAGTGGTCTTCCGAGATCTCGGGGTACTGCGAGCGCAGGTTGCCCATGCCGAAGATGTCCGAGAAGTAGTTCTCGCTCTCGCCGGCGATGTCGCCCGTCACGTCCTCACGGGTGAAAGTCACCTCTTTGGTGAACTCCTTGTTGTTGGGGTCGGTGAGGATCATCTTCACGTACGACGAGTTGTTGATGGGCTCGATGTCCTTCACCTTGAACTGTGAGTAACGGATGATTTTCTCGTTTTCCTCTCCCTTCAGCATGTCGCAGTCCTTCTTCACGTAGACATCCTTGCCGCCATACTGCTCCTTCAAGTATTCCTGAATCTTCTGGTTGGCGTCAATCAGTGCGAACGAGTTGGGGAACCACATCGGCTTCAGGTTCATGATGAATTCCGTGTCCACCATGCCGCAGTTGGTCTTGGAGATGGCCACCGACTGGTAGAACTCTTGTCCGTTGCCGTCCCTCACCACAATCTTCACCGGGAAGGAGCGTGTGCCTACGCCTACGGCGGTCACCGTCACCTTCGTGTTCTCGGGTACGACTATCTCGCTATAGCCTTGGGCTGCCGTTTTGTCGTCTACCCGGTAAGTCTCTGCCCGTGTGTAGAGTGTGCGGCCCAGTAACAGCTGCTTGGCCTTGTCGATGTCGCCCAGATAGGCCAGTGTGTTGATGCCGGCCTTGGGTTTGCTGCAATAGTTCTCCAGCGAGGTGTTCTTCACTTCGTGGTAGTAGGTCTTTCCTTCGCATTCGAACATGAAACGGATGGCTCTCAGGTCGGTTGTCTCCACACCCATGTATTCCATGATTTTATGTTTCAGTTCACCGCTGCTGACAGCCTTGCCTGTCTCTGCCAACTTGAACGTCGGTATAATCAAATCCTTGCGTTCGGGCAGCACCATGAACTTCATGCCGGGTACCCACTTGTCCAGCGGATAGTATTGGAAGTTCGCGTGTACGAATTCCACTTCGGGGGTAGATTTGGTCTCCTTCCCCTGCTGTGCACTGCTGCTTGTCGTTGTCGTCACAAAATAGTCGCTCTGCGCGGACACTGAAGCGCAACAGAAAGCGGCGATTGTCAATAAGACTGATGTTTTCATTCTATTTACTGCTTTAGAGTGTTTTTGTATGTCGTTTCAACCAACAAATATACGACTAATTTCGAGACCAATGCGTCCAAGAACGTTTTTTTAGATAAAACTCTTTCTCTTTTGTTCAATGCAATGCTCTATGGTGCATTGATGCTTGTATTGTAGTGTGCCATAAACCTTGTCTCGCTGTTAATCTGCGTTAAGCCTTATGGTGGATAAGGAAAGAAAATCTATCTTTACCGCATAAATCTGAAGTAGGGGTGCGTTGTGGGTATGCCTGCTGAACTTGACTGAGCGTATGAGGAAATTCCTGAAATGGGTGGGGATTGTCATCTTGTCCCCCATTCTCCTGTTTGTATTGGTGGCACTGTTGCTCTACTTGCCTCCCTTGCAGGACTATGCTGTGACGCAGGTGACCGACTTGGTTGCCGAGGCCACAGGCATGCGGATGAAGATAGGAAAGGTGCGGTTGGCCTTCCCGCTGAATCTGGTCGTCGAAGGGGCCGAGGTGAACAACGACAAGCAGAACCTGCAGATGCAGGTGGGTCGTCTGCAGATTGACGTGGAGGTGTTGCCCCTGTTGCATAAGGAGGTGGACATCGAAGGCATCCGCTTGCAGAACGCCTCCTTCGATACGGGCGAGATGGTGGCCACCATGCGCCTGAAGGGAGATGTGGGCAATCTCTACTTGCGGTCGAAAGGCGTCGACCTCAACACCTCCACACTGATGCTGAACGAACTCTCTGTGAAAGAGGCGAACATACAGCTAGCCTTCAAGGATACCGTCACTCCGGAGGACACCACCTCCTCATCCACACCATGGAACATCCAGTGGCGGAAAATCAATCTCGAGCAAGTGGCGCTGGCGATGCAGCTGAACGACTCCGTGTCCGTCTCCACCTCCGTGGGGCAACTGGGCCTGTACGACGGCAACGTCAACTTGGCGAAGAACGCCTATAGCCTGCGTAAACTCGTGCTCGACAATACATCGTTGGCCTACGATGCCGACACCCTCGCTGCACACAGCAAAGGATTGGACGCTTCCCACATCGCTTTGCAAGATGTTGCCATCCAACTGGACTCCATTCACTATGCTGGCAAGGACATCTCGCTGGGCATCGGTCGGTTGGAAGCCAAGGAACGTTCGGGTTTGCGGATTGTCTCCGGCAAGGGACAACTGAGGTCCGACAACGAGGCATTGCATCTGACGGGTCTCTGTCTGCAGACGGCGGACTCTTACCTCGACGGTTCCGCTCAAGTGGACTGGGACGCTATAGAAACCGCCGACAAAGGCAACATGAAGTTGAGACTGCTTGCCGGACTGGGAAAGAATGACTTGATGGCCTGCATGGACTCGCTGCCGCAGACTTTTGCACAAGAATATCCGAACAAACCGCTGACTATGCGCATGAGTATGGACGGCAATATGAAACGCCTGCGCCTTACTTCCTTACAGGCAGAGTTGGAGGACGCATTCAAGTTCCTCGCACAGGGCGAGGTGCGTGAGGTGATGGACAGCCTCCATCGCAGTGGTCAGCTGAACCTGGAAGCCGAAACCGGCAGTCTCGCTTTCCTCACCACACTGGTAGACCCGCTTGCTTCCGGCACGGTGGCCATACCCGAAGGTATCCAGTTGGTGGGCAACGCTGGCATTGAAGGTGGTCTCTACGAGGCCGACCTTTCCCTGACTACCGACACGGGCCGTGTGAGTCTGCAAGCCTCGTACCAAGACAAGCCGATGGCTTACAAAGCCAAGTTGGCCGTGGACAGCCTGCAACTGCATGAGTTCCTGCCCAAAGACTCTATCTACTACCTCTCGCTGAATGTAGACCTTGATGGCAAAGGCATGGACTTCTACTCGCCACACACACGGGTGAAGCTGAATGCCGTACTCGACACGTTGCAGTATGGTAGTCTCTGCCTGTCCGACATGACGCTGAATGGCTCGCTGGAGCAAGGCGTGGCCGCGGTGACTTTGAACAGCGACAATGCTCTGCTGAAGATCTGCACCCGATTGGATGGACACCTGAGCAAGGAGAATGTGGACGGAAATCTGCTGGTGGACGTGCAGTCCCTCGACTGGCACGGACTGCGACTGACGGAGAATCCCATAAATACCGCCTTCCGCTTCTCGCTCGACGCACGGAGCGACTGGCAGAAACTGATAGCCGTGAAGGGTGCCCTTCAACAGATAAAGGTGACCACTCCCAAGCAACAGTTCATCCCCAAGGAACTCTTCTTCGATGTCTACACCCAGAGCGACTCCACCTATGCGGATGTCAGTGCGGGCGACTTCGAGATGCAACTCAACGCCTCCAGCCACTGGGAGGACATTCTCAATTGTCTGACCGCTGTCTCCACCACGTTGACGCAACAACTGGATGACCGACATATCGACTTGAATGAACTGAAACCCCATCTGCCCGAGCTCTGCCTGAAGCTCGACTCCGGTGCAGATAATCCCATCAATAACTTCCTCAAGATGAACGGCTTTGCCTACAACCGTCTGTTTGTGGATGTCGACACATCGCCCGAGGAAGGTATCAACGGCGACTCCTACCTCTATGCACTGCAGAACGACAGCCTCTGCCTTGATACCTTACGCTTTGGAGTCCGCCAGGACTCGGCTCAACTGAAATTCTTCTCCGAGGTGAGCAACGCCCCCACCAACAAGCGCTTTGTGTTCGATGCCATGCTGCAGGGCGTGGTGCACAACCAGGGTGCTCGCCTGGAGTTGAACTATCTCGACGATAAAAAGAAGAAAGGTGTGCAGCTGGGCTTCGGCGTGGACATGGTGGAGGATGGTTTCCGTGGCTACTTCTTCCCCGAACATCCCGTCATCGCCTACCATCGGTTCAACCTGAACGATGCCAACTACCTGTTGCTCCGCAAGAACGGACGCATAGAGGGCGATGTGGAACTGCTTACCGACGATGGCATGGGTCTGCGTCTCTACTCCACTCCCAACGAGGAGGCACAGCAGGACCTTACCCTCAACCTCTATAAATTCGACATCGGCGAGCTGGTGAGCGTGATACCTTATGCGCCGCGCGTCACCGGTCTGCTGGACACCGAGGTGCACTACGTGCAGAACGGCGACCGCCCCTCGTTCCTGGCCGAGACCTCCGTGGAGCGTCTCACCTACGAACAGTCGCCCATCGGCAACATATCCAACTCCACCATCTATCTGCCGAAGGAGAACAAGACCCACTATGTGGAGACACGCCTCTCGAAGGATGACGAGGAAATTCTGGTGTTGCAGGGCGATTATAAGGAGACTGACAACGGACTGCTGGACATGAGCATGGTGCTGGAGCACTTCCCGCTGGACGTGGCCAACAGCTTCATCCCCGACAAGATGGCAACCCTCGAGGGGGATGTCGACGGTACGCTGACGGTGAAGGGAGCTGTCGACCGCCCCGTGGTGAATGGCAAGGTGATGCTCGACTCCGTGTTCGTGGCTTCCGATGTCTATGGCGTGCGCTTCCGGTTCGACAACCGCCCCGTCACCATCACCAACAGCCGCATGAGGTTCGACCAGTTCAACATCTACACCCAGAGCAAAGACCCCTTCAACATCGATGGTACGGTGAACTTCGCCAACCTCGACAAGGTAAGGCTTGACCTGCGGATGCGGGCCACCGACTACGAGCTGGTCAACGCCCCGCGCAAGAAGAACTCCGTGGTCTATGGCAAGGTGTACGTGGACTTCTTCTCGTCCCTCTCCGGCACGCTGGACCAGCTGAAGATGCGTGGATACATGAACGTGCAGGGCAAGACCGACGTGACCTATGTGCTGAAGGATACCCCTCTGACTGTGGAGGACCGACTGAGCGACCTGGTGACCTTTGTCAACTTCAACGACACCGTCACACTGGCATCGGCCGAGAAGAAGGAACGCGCACTGAGCGGTATGGACCTGCTGCTGAATGTGCAGGTGGACACGGGTGCCGAACTGCGCGTGGACCTGAGCGCCAACCAAGAGAGCTATGTGGAGCTCCGCGGTGGCGGCAACCTTGCCATGCAATACACTCCTCAGGGCGACCTGCTGCTCTCCGGCAAGTACACGCTCTCCAGTGGCGAGATGAAGTATGAACTGCCCGTGATTCCGCTGAAGACCTTCACCATCAAGAACGGCAGCTTCGTGGAGTTCACCGGCGACCCGATGAACCCCAATATGAACATCTCCGCCACGGAACGGGTGAAGGCCCAGGTGGCAGAGGACGAAGTCTCCCGCTCCGTGTCGTTCGACGTGGGTGTGGCCATCACCAATACCCTGGAGAACATGGGACTGGAGTTCACCCTGGAGGCCCCCGAGGATATGACCGTGCAGAACCAACTGGCTGCCATGTCGAAGGAGGAACGGGGCAAGATGGCCGTGGCCATGCTGGCTACGGGCATGTACATCGGTGCCAACGGATCCACCAGCGGTTTCAATACCAACAACGCACTCAACTCCTTCCTGCAGAGCGAAATCTCCAACATCGCCGGCAATGCCCTGAAGACTGTGGACATCAGCGTGGGCATGGAGGACGAGACTTCGGCCGACGGGTCATCGCGCACCAACTACTCCTTCCGCTTCGCCAAGCGATTCTGGAACAATCGCGTCAGTGTGGTCATTGGCGGACGCATCTCCTCGGGCAACGATGCTGAGGACTCCGGCCGCGATCAGTCCTTCATCGACGACATCTCCCTCGAATACAGGCTCGATGACAGCGGCACCCGCTACATACGCCTGTTCCACAACAAAAACTACGAGAGTGTGCTCGAAGGGGAGGTCACCAAGACCGGCGTCGGTGTGGTGCTCCGTAAGAAGATGACGCGCCTGGGCGAACTCTTTATCTTCAAGAAACGGAAGAATCAGATTATGAACCGTAAACCTACTTCAGACGATGGCAAGAAAGAACTTTAATATATATAGGTATACGCTACTGCTGGGACTGGTGGCCTTGGTGGCGGCCTGCTCCACCACCCGCAACCTGCCCGAGGGCGAGACGCTCTACACCGGCATCAGGAAAATCAGCATTGAGGAGAAGGATGCGAGCGAGGCAGGGGCGAATGCCCTGGTGGAGGTGGAGGCCGCCTTGGCCTATGCGCCCAACAATGCGCTGCTGGGAAGTTCGTCTATTCGCTTCCCTATCCCTTATAAACTCTGGATATACAACAGCTTCGTCAACGACAAGACTTGGTTGGGCAAGTGGCTCTTCAATCACTTTGCCGCCAACCCTGTCTACATGTCCACCGTCAACCCCGAGCTGCGTGCCAAGATTGCCACCAACGTGCTCCACAACTATGGCTACTTCAATGGTTCCGTGGGCTACCAAACGCTCGTGAACGAGAAGAACAACCGCAAGGCGAAGGTCAACTACAACGTACACATGCGCAATCCTTATTACATAGATACCATCACCTACGCTCACTTCCCCGTTGTGGCGGACAGTCTGATAAAGGCCAACCCAAGCACGCTGATTCGCCATGGCGACAACTTCAACGTGGTGAACCTCGAGGGCGAACGCAACCGTCTGTCCGACCTCTTCCGCAACAACGGCTACTATTACTACCGCCCTGCCTACATCACCTATCTGGCGGATACGGTGCAGAAGTCCGGGTGGGTCAACCTGCGTGCCCTACCCGTGAGCGGACTCTCCGAAGAGGTGAACCATCAGTGGTACATCGGCAACCTCACCATCAACATGCGTGGCAGCGAACAGCGGAGCAACGCCTACACCGACTCGCTGACACGCAATGGCTTGCACATCTACTACTCCGGCAAGAAGATACCTCTGCGGCCCAGGGTGCTGTTCAACAACTTCCGCTTCCGTAAGGGCGAGCTCTATTCGCTGCAGAATGCCAGCTATACCCAGCAGAACCTCAACCGCATGGGCATCTTCAGCTCCCTGGAGTTCCAATATACGCCGCGTGACACCACGGCCACGTGCGACACGCTCGACATCAACATCAATGCCATCTTCGACAAACCCCTCGACGGGCAGCTGGAGTTCGACTTCACCACCAAGAGCAACGACCGGTTGGGACCGGGCGTCACCTTCGGCGTGTCCAAACGCAACGCTTTCAGGGGAGGGGAGACACTCTCCTTCGAGTTGGACGCTTCGTATGAGTGGCAGACAGGCAGCTCAGTCAGCGGCAGCGGCTCCATGGTCAACTCCTATGAGTTCGGTGCCTCCTTCTCGCTCGACTATCCGCGCCTGGTGGTTCCCTTCATGAAGTACCGCTGGTCGCGCTACTCCTCCTCGTCGCAGTTCAAGCTCTATGCCAACCAACTCAACCGGGCCGGCTACTTCCGCATGCTGTCGTCGGGAGGCAACGTGTCCTACACCTACCAGTCGTCCGAGCGGTCGAAGCATACCTTCTCGCCGCTGAAGCTGTCGTTCAACCTCTTGCAGAACACCACCTCCAAGTTCGACTCCATCACGGCCAAGAACAGCGCACTCTACTCCAGCTTGCGCAACCAGTTTATCCCCGCCATGAGCTACACCTACACCTACGACAAGGCCGACACCGACGGCAGTGGCAACATGCTGTGGTGGGAGACCACCATCACCTCGTCGGGCAATGTCACCTCGCTCGTCTACCGCTTGGCCGGGCAGGAGTTCTCGCGGAAGGACAAGCAGCTCTTCGGCAACCCCTTCGCCCAGTTCATCAAGGTGACCACCGAACTGCGGCGCACCTTCCGATTGGGCGACAAGAGCCGGTTGGCCACCCGTTTCATGGCGGGCGTCATCCACTCCTACGGCAACTCATCCACCGCTCCTTACAGCGAGCAGTTCTACATCGGCGGTGCCAACAGCATCCGCGCCTTCACGGTGCGCACGCTAGGCCCGGGATGCTACCAACCCGATGCCAAGGCCAACTACTCCTACCTCGACCAGACCGGCGACGTGAAGTTGGAGGCGAACGTGGAATACCGTTTCCCTATCCTGGGCAGTCTCTACGGAGCCGCCTTCCTCGATGCCGGCAATATCTGGTTGCTCCGTGAGGACGAACAGCGGCCAGGGGCTCAGCTCTCTCTCTCCCGTTTGGCGAAGGACATCGCCCTGGGTACGGGTTTCGGCTTGCGCTACGACCTCGACTTCCTCGTGCTCCGTCTCGACCTGGGCATCGCTCTGCACACCCCCTACGAGACCTCGAAGAAGGGCTACTACAACATCCCCAAGTTCAGCGACGGCTTAGGCTTGCATCTGGCCATCGGCTATCCGTTCTGATGCGGCGCTCTTGCCGCCGGGCTGTCGGTCGCTGCCAACCGTCCGGGGATGACACGCTCCGGACGTTGGCTCACTGTGACTAATGCTTGACAAAACTGAGAATTTTAGTATCATAGGTTTTCGTGTACCGATAAAAAGGTCTATATTTGCCGATGCGATAGCTTTCCCTCCCGTGGGGCGGCCCTCGCGACGGATTCTAAACTAGGTAACATTTTAAAAAAGGAGAATTGCATGAAACCTACATTGTTTGTGCTGGCGGCCGGTATGGGAAGCCGCTATGGTAGCTTGAAACAACTCGATGGTCTGGGCCCCAACGGCGAGACCATTATGGACTATTCCGTATTCGATGCCATCCGTGGTGGATTCGGAAAGATAGTGTTCGTTATCCGCAAGGATTTCGAGAAAGATTTCCGTGAGAAAATATTGAGCAAGTACGAAAACCACATCCCCGTGGAGGTGGTGTTCCAGTCATTGGATAAGTTGCCTGCCGGCTTCACCTGCCCCGAAGGCCGTGTGAAACCGTGGGGTACCAACCATGCCGTGCTGATGGGCAAGGACGTCATCAAGGAACCGTTCGCCGTCATCAATGCCGACGACTTCTACGGTCGCGACAGCTTTGCCGTGCTGGGCAAGTTCCTGAGCGAGCTGCCTGCCGGTGCCGAGAACCGCTACTGTATGGTGGGCTTCCGTGTGGGCAACACGTTGTCCGAGAGTGGCACCGTGGCCCGTGGCATCTGCAGCACCGACGACAAAGGCTGCCTCTCTACCGTGGTGGAGCGCACCGAGATTATGCGCGTCAATGGCCCCGTCTGCTACAAGGACGAGGAGGGCAACTGGGTATCCATTGCCGACAACACTCCCGTGTCTATGAACATGTGGGGATTCACACCCGACTACTTCCGTTACTCCGAGGAGTTCTTCATCGATTTCCTGAAGGCCAACCAGGACAAACCGAAGGCTGAGTATTTCATCCCGTTGGTGGTGAACAAACTGATTACGGAGAACATCGCCACCGTGAAGGTGCTCGATACCGAGAGCGTGTGGTTCGGTGTGACCTACGCTGCCGACCGTCAGGGTGTGGTGGACAAAATCAATGCCTTGATTGCCAAAGGCGAATATCCTGCCAAATTGTTCTGATGAAGAGTATCCGCGAGATATACCGCATAGGTACCGGACCTTCCAGCAGCCATACGATGGGACCGCGCAAGGCGGCGGAGCTGTTCCTGCAGCACCATGCCGACGCGGCCTCCTTCGAGGTGACGCTCTATGGTAGTCTCGCCGCCACGGGACGCGGACACATGACGGACGTGGCCATCACGGACACGCTCTCGCCGCAAGCTCCCGTGAAGATATTCTGGGAACCGAAGGTGTTCTTGCCTTTCCATCCCAATGGCATGGAGTTCCGCTCCCTCGACGCCGAAGGCAAGGTGACGGAGAGGTGGAAGGTGTTCAGCATCGGAGGCGGTGCGCTGGCCGAGGAAGGTCAGCGTGAGGACGCTTCGGCTGAAATCTACCGGATGGACAGCATGAGCCGCATCCTCTCGTGGTGCGAACACAGTGGCAAAAGCTATTGGGAGTATGTGAAGGAGTGTGAGGACGCTGACATCTGGGACTACCTTATGGAGGTGTGGCGCACCATGCGTCAGGCCGTGGAGCGCGGATTGGATGCCGAGGGTGTGTTGCCTGGTCCGCTGAACCTTCGCCGCAAGGCCGCTTCCTACTACATCCGTGCCAAGGGCTACAAGGAGTCGTTGCGCAACCGCGGGCTGGTCTTCGCCTATGCTTTGGCGGTGAGTGAAGAGAATGCTTCCGGCGGAAAGATTGTGACCGCCCCCACCTGCGGGTCGTGTGGTGTGATGCCCGCCGTGCTCTATCACATGCAGAAGATGCACGACTTCTCCGACACCCGCATCGTAAGGGCGTTGGCTACTGCCGGACTCATCGGTAACATCGTGAAGCACAACGCCTCCATCTCTGGAGCAGAGGTAGGTTGCCAGGGCGAGGTAGGTGTGGCGTGTGCCATGGCCGCCGCTGCTGCCAACCAACTGTCGGGCGGCAGTCCTGCCCAAATAGAATATGCCGCTGAGATGGGCTTGGAACATCACTTGGGAATGACCTGCGACCCTGTGTGTGGACTGGTGCAGATTCCTTGCATCGAGCGCAATGCCTACGCTGCCGCCCGTGCCCTCGATGCCAATGTCTACTCCTCTTATACCGACGGCACACACCGCGTCTCCTTCGACAAGGTGGTCGAGGTGATGAAACAGACCGGTCACGACCTCCCCTCCCTCTACAAAGAGACCGGCGAAGGCGGCTTGGCGAAGGACTACCAGCCGATGTAATTCCGCACTTTTCTTTTGGCAGAATCAACTGATATTTGGAATAAATCCTCTATCTTTGTTGCAGATATTCAATGAAAATCCGCAGTAGCAAAGTGGTTAATATTCTTACATTCAATAGCTTATGTATAATCGGGTATTAAAGGCGTACGAACAGACGGGCGATGTCATCTGAAAGGCTTGAAAGTCTTTAAGGAGGAGTTCCCTGAATGTCGCGGCATCATTGTCAGTCTCGACCTGATAGCTCGCCGCATGAATGACGTGGAGTGCATCCCCGTCCTCGATTTCTTCCGGCTTTTGTGGAGTGAGGGACTGTAGAGGGGTGGAAGGTGAGTTGAGGAACCTTTCCCTCTGGCACATTTGGTGGATTGAAAGAAAACTCGTCCTTGTGCCAACCAATGTTGGGCGGACACAAGGACGAGCTTTATTATGCTAACCTAAGGTTGTTTGACGGGGCGGATGGCTACGCCCAAGAAACGCATTGCGGAAGCTACGCCATTATATTGACTATAGACTTTCTCAAGCCGTAAAAAATATCCCCAATTATCCGGAGACACTGTACTCGACCAATAGCATCCCGTGGTGCTTCCATCTTCAATAGTTGTACCTTTATATACCCCTGTCATTGGCAAGAATATACTTTTGCTGTTCTTATTGCTCTTGAATTCCCATCCTTCGACACTGGTGCCAGAGGAATTTTCTTGGCTGGTCACGGTCAGTGTGCAGTTGTCAAAAAGTTCTTGGAGTTCTGCTTTTGTAGGCATGCGGTAGGAAGCACCCCATTTGACATAGGCTGCGTCTTCCGCTTCTTCGAGGACTGTCAGACCATCGGAGCTAGTGTACTTGTAATATGCATTATTGCTAGAGTCATAGTAGCTGTATGTACTCTGACTGTAATCTTCCTTTGTGTCCGTTTCACCCCAAGCAAAGTAGTCGCCGACATCGGCAGGCTTTGTGGCGCCGATGTTGGTCTCAGCCCAAAGCACAGACAGACCGAGGTCCACGAACTTGTATTTCGATTGTTCGGCTTCTGCTACTGTTCCGTCGCCGAGCGATGTTTCCTGTCCCCAATCTTCTATGCTGAGGGTGTTCATAGCGAGCACGTCACCATGCAGCTTCAGGCTCAGCGTGTAGCGCATGTTGGGGTTCAACGTTGCGTTGGATGCCGATTGCCATTGATAGGACTTCCCGTCCACATTGAAGCAGACTGTCAGTTTGCCTGCGTCGACGTCCTGCGGAACGACGATAGCCTCGTAGCTGGCCGTGGCCTTCTGTCCGTTGGCATTGGCGGGTGTGTAGGTGCAGGGACAAGCGGCGATGTCGTCTACGTTAGTTGTCGTGCCGGCATCCTTCCACGCGGCGTTCTCCACGTTGGAAAAGTCGTACGTGCGTGTCAGATTGGTGCCGCCAACGATGAAGTCCGTCACCGGATTGTCTGTTCTCGTCTCGTCCGAGCCCAAATCCAGTGTGACGGTAATCTTTGCCATGATGTGCTTGAGGGTTACGCTGATGCCGGCGGTGTTAGGCTCGGCGGTGGTGGTCAGATGCATCAGGTGGTCGCAGGCTTTCAGCTTGTCGTCATCGCTCTGGTCGGTAGCGGCGCTCAGTGCCACAGCGGTCGTCGGATTGCCCGTGGAGCTGTCTCTGAAGTCGAACGTGGCGGCGGTCACCTTCACGCTGTTGCCGTCGCCGGCCCAGTACATCGGCAGCTCCGTGATGCCGTCCTTCGGGTCGAAGGATTTCCATGCGGTGTTGTCGTTCTGCATCTGTACGTAGTAGCTGAACTTCGGCCGGCTTTCGTTGACCACGTTCAGATAGAACTTCGTCGGCTGCGTGTTCGGGTCGTAGCCTGCCTTTGTCTGCATCTCGCCCGTCACTGCGTTCACTATGATAGGTGTGCCTTCGGGCACTGACGAGGAGGATGTCTCCTCATTGGAACAGCCGGCAAGTGTGAGTGCCAGGGCTGCGAAAGGGATTAATGTTTTCTTCATGTGTTGTTATTGTTTGATGAATAGTTGCTTTTAACCGGTATGCTCTCTGTTGTCCGCAGAGAATACTGTTCTCCGCTAATGTAGTTGGTTTTGTCAAATATTCCAAAAATACCCCCCCCCTGGCTGATAAATTATATATATTTAACGTATCGGGGTTGCTTATGCGCTCGTGTACCAAGCTCCTCTAATCCTAATTCGTGAGGGGAATCGATTGCTTAAGTCTATCTGTGATGGTGTGAAAATACCGATGTGCATGGTGTACGGCAATTGTCAAACACGTGTACGGCAATTGCCA
>CAVINS010000009.1:50290-58708 GCA_963643925.1 Bacteroidaceae bacterium | reverse complement strand
ATATGAAGTTTCTGTTCGTTAGACCAGATGTTTGCCGCCAGCTTCTTTCAGATTTCACCTCGCGATGAACACCCTTGCTATTGGCTATGTAATTCCCGCTATTATGGCTTACTCGGGACTTGCACCCGTTAGACAATGCTCATGCCGAGCATACAACAGCACGAGGGGACACCTTCGCGGCATCCCCTCGCTATAAGTATAATAAGGTAAGCGGAGGGCTTACTCATGCACGTAGAGGTCCCAACCGAGGTAGTTGTCTACGGCCTCCTGGAGGATGTCGACGACATCGGTGCGGCACATGGCAACGTGGTGCTCGAAACCGTTCTTGCAGATGAACTTCATCAAGCCCTGCAGGTTGTCCACCTGGGTGACGGCGATGCAACCGTCCATGCCGTAGGGGTCGTTGGTGATCATGCCCTTGCCAAGGTAGCTCTTGATGCAACCCAGGTTGTCGTCGGTGGAGATGCGGAAGTAGGTGAACTCGCCCTCGGTGCACTTGCCGTAGACGGCTCCGAAGGTGTTGACCTTACCCAGCGTGCGGCCCAGGACGCCCAGCGTGCCGAGGGAGATGTCGTTCTGCACGAAGCTCTTGGGGAAGTTGCCGCAGTGGGTGCAGACGCACTTATTGCGGTCCTCGGCGAAGTTGTTGTTCCAGTCGAGCAGGGCGGCAGGTTTCTGCGAAGCCAGCGCCAGGGCGTACATCGACACGGCTCCGGCAAGGTCGGTCTCGCAGGCGCAGGGGATGAGTTTCTCGCCCAGCATACTCATCGTCACGCAAGGTGCGCAACCGTAGTTCTGCTCCAGGGAGTCCCAGCACTGCAGGGCGGCGGCGTCCACCTCGTTCTCGCTGATCCAATGCTCCACAGCCAAGCCGAACTTCGCCTGGCGGGAGAGCTTCTCCATGTAGGCGGCGGGGATTTTGGCGTAGGCGCCGATGGCTTCCATCTTGGCCTTCAGTTCGGCGGCGTTGTCGTCAATCTTCTGTGCGTTGAAGATGATTTCGGAGAGGTCCACGGGCACCACGGTAATGCCGCTGGCCTGCAGCAGCTTCTCGCTGGCGCGGCAGGTGTTGAAGCCCAGGGGGCGTGTGCCTATCTGGCCGAGACGCATGTGGGTGAGTTTCTTCACCACGCGGCAGACGGCGGCGAAGCGGTGGATGTCCTTCATCAGCAGGTCGCTGTGGATGGAGTAAGTGTGGAGTGTGGTGTCGGTGAAGGGAATGTCGTACTGATAGAGGTTGTTGCAGACGGAGATTTTTCCGCAGAAGGCGTCGCGGCGGCTGTCGAGGTCCACCTTGTCGTTCTGGTCGTCGCAGGCCTGCACCAGCACGGGCACGCCCAGCTCGGCGCGGCTGATGGCGTTGATGATGCCCACCTCGAAGCCGAAGTTGGGCAGCGACACGATGATGCCGTCGATCTCGTCGCGGTTGGCGCGAAACAGGGTGGCGCATTTCTTGCCGTCGGTCACGGTCTCCATGGAGCCGCCCGTGGGGGTGTCACACTCGTCCAATATCACATAGCCGTAGCCAGCTTTTTCCAGCTCTTCCAACAGTGTTTTCCGCACATCTATCGCCAGATCGGAGTTGAAATAGGCGCGTGTGCCAACGATGATACCAAAGGTTTCTTTACCCGGTTTTGCTTGCTTCTTCATTTCAAATGAGGGTATTAAATTATAAGTTAGTTACTGTAATAAATTATCTGTTCACCAGTGCCACGGCGGCCTTCCACCCTGCGTAGAGGGCTTCGCGGCGCGGGGCTTCCATGGTGGCGACCACGCGGTTGTCGGTGGTGCGCAGGCGTGCCACCTCGTCGAGGTCGCGCCACAGGCCGCGTGCAAGGCCGTTCATCAGCATGGCGCCCATGGCGGAGGCTTCCTCCACGTCGGAGCGATTGATGCAGGCGTCGAGCATGTCGGCCTGGAACTGCATCAGCAGGTGGTTCTTCGTCGGTCCGCCGTCCACGCGCAGCTCCTTCAGGTCGATGCCGGCACGGACGGTCATCAGGTCGATGAGGTCCTTCACCTGGTAGGCGATGGCCTCCAGGGCGGCACGGCAGACATGGCCTGTCTCCGAGCCCAGCGTCATTCCGGTGATGATGGCTTTCGCGCGGGAGTTCCACCAGGGGGCTCCCAGTCCGGCGAAGGCGGGCACGAAATAGACTCCGCCGTTGTCGGGCACGCTGAGCGCCACCTGTTCGATGACGGAGGGGCTGTCAATCAGCTTCAGCTTCTCCACGAGCCATTTGATGGTGGCTCCGGTGCAGTGGATGTTGCCCTCGAAGGCGTAGAACACCCGGCCGCAGGCTGCGAAGCCCACGGAGGTGACAAGTCCTTGGGGAGCCTTCACCACCTGCTCGCCGATGTTCACCATGACGGACGATCCGGTGCCGTAGGTGGCCTTGCCCATGCCTGGGGCGAAGCACATCTGCCCTGCCAAAGCTCCGTGGCTGTCGCCCAGCACGCCGGCTATCTGCACGGGAGCGTCGAACAGGCCCTCCACGGTGGTCTCGCCGAACACCGAATCGCAGGGGAACACGCGCGGCATCATGGAGCGGGGCACGCCGAAGAGGCGAAGCAGATCGTCGTCCCAGTCGAGCGTGTGTATGTTGAACAGCAGGGTGCGCGAGGCGTTGGTGTAGTCCGTGGCGTGTACCTTGCCACCGGTGAGTTTCCAGATGAGCCACGAGTCGACGGTGCCCATCAGCAGTTCTCCGGCTTCGGCTTGTCGGCGGGCACCCTCCACGTTGTCGAGTATCCACTTCACGCCGCTGGCGGAGAAGTAGGGGTCGATGAGGAGTCCGCTCTTCTCCTGAATCATGTCGGTGAGACCCTGGGCACGCAGGTCGTTGCAGATGTCGGCTCCGCGCTGGCATTGCCACACCACGGCGCGGCACACGGGTTTGCCCGTCAGGCGATTCCACACGGCCACCGTCTCGCGCTGGTTGGTGATGGCTATGGAGTAGCTGGCCTCGCCGTCCTCGCGGCTCTGCGCCACCACCTGGCGGATGGCCTCCACCGTGTTGCGGTAGATTTCCTCGGCGTCGTGCTCCACCCATCCGGCTTGTGGATAGTATTGCTTGTGAGGCACGTTCACGCGGTTCACAAGGAAGCTCTGCTCGTTGAAGAGGACGGCCTTGGTGGCCGAGGTGCTCTGGTCTATTGCGATGATGTATTTTTGCATGGCAGGCGCGCAGTTTATCGTTTCACGAATTCTACGGCGGTCCGGTAGATGCCTTCGGCGTCGAGTTTATAGTGGTGGAAGATCTCCAGCGGCTTGCCGTGCACGGCATTCTCGTCGGGGATTCCCAGTATGCGCACCGGCACGGGGCACGCTTGGCTGACGGTCTCGGCCACGATGCCTCCCAGTCCGCCGTACATGCTGTGCTCCTCCACGGTGATGATGCGTCCTGTCTCGCGGGCAGCCTTTAGGATGGCGTCGGTGTCGGCGGGCTTCAGGGTGTGCATGTCGAGCACGCGGGCGCTGATGCCTTCCTGTGCCAGGCGCTTGCCTGCCTCCAGGCAGTGGTACACGGTCTCGCCGGTGCCTATGATGGTGAGGTCGTCGCCCTCAAGCAGGGTGTTGGCCTTGCCGAACTCAAAGGGGCAGTTGTCCTCGGTGTAGACGTCGGGCACGGCGTTGCGGCCCACGCGCACGTAGACGGCCTGCGGGAAGTCCACCAGCATCTGCACCAGCTTGCGTGTCTGGTGGGCGTCGGATGGCAGCACCACGTTCATGCCCGGGAAGGTGCGCAGCACGGCAATGTCGTGGAGGCTGTGGTGGGTTGCACCCAGCGCGCCGTAGGCCACGCCACCGCTCACACCCAGTATCTTCACGGGGTTTTGCGAGTAGGCCACGTCCACCTTCACCTGCTCCAGGCTTCGGGCTACGTAGAAGCAGGCAGGGCCGCAGACGAAGGTCTTCTTGCCGCACGAGGCCAGGCCCGCGGCGATGCCCACGGCGTCCTGCTCGGCAATGCCGCATTCAACAAACTGCTCCGGCAGCTCCTTGGCGAAATCCGTCAGCGTGACAGAGCCACGCGCGTCGGTTGTTACCGCTACTATATTCTTGTCTTTTTTCCCCAGTTCCACCAGGGTGTCGGTGAAACTCTTTCTGCAGGGAACGCTTTTTATTTCCATTATTTCTTCTTTAAGGTTTCGATACGCTGTTCAATCTCACTGATGGCCTGTTCGTACTCGGCCTGGGTAGGCACGCCGTGGTGCCACTTGAGGACGTTCTCCATGAGCGACACTCCCTCGCCCTTGGTGGTGCGCGAGATGATGAGGTGAGGCTTGTGGTTGTGGTAGTCGATGCTGTCGAAGGCCTTCACCACGGCGCCCATGTCGTCGCCGTCGATGTCCTGCACGTCCCATCCGAAGGCTTTCCAGCGGTCGGCAATGGGTTCCAGGGCCATCACGTTCTCGGTAGTGTCGCTTATCTGCAGCCCGTTGCGATCGATGATGGCAACGAGGTTGTCGAGCTTATACTGGTTGCTTGCCATGGCGGCCTCGTAGATGGAGCCTTCGCCCTGCTCGCCGTCGCCCATCAGCACGAAGGTCCTGTAGTCCTTGCCGTCCATCTTGGCGGCGATGGCCATGCCCACTCCGATGGGGAGTCCGTGGCCCAGGGCCCCGCTGTTGACCTCGATGCCGGGCACCTCGATGGTGGGGTGACCTGCCAGGACGGAGTTGAACTGTCCGTAGGTGTCCACCAGCTCGGGCGAGATGAAGCCGCGCGCCTCGAGCACGCTGTAGAGGGCCTCCACGCAGTGTCCCTTGCTCATCACGAACCGGTCGCGGTTCTCCATCTTAGGATTCTTGGGGTCGATGTTCATTACACGGAAATAGAGAGAAGTCAATACATTGAGGGACGACAAACCTCCTCCAATATGGCCTGCCTTGGCTCCGTAAACCACCTCCACGAGCCGTTTACGGATAACTTCGGACTGCAGACGAAGCGCATCCACGCTTATTGTTTGTTCCATACTTATTTATTATATTAGAAAATGGTTTTTTAATGCGGCAAACATAGCAAACTATCCGCAGAAAAACAAACTTTCGTGGCTTAAACTAAAATAAAATGCAGATATTTGCATCCGTTTTAAAATCGACAGACAGATGAACTACACAGAAACTCTCAACTATCTTTACCATACAACGCCCCTGTTCCAGCACGTCGGCAAGGATGCCTACAAGGAGGGTCTCGGCAACACCCTCGCCCTGGACAAGCACTTCCACCATCCGCACCGCGCATTCAGGACCATACACGTGGCAGGCACCAACGGCAAGGGTTCCTGCTCGCACACGCTGGCGGCCATCCTGCAGCAGGCGGGCTACCGCACAGGGCTCTACACGTCGCCCCACCTGGTGGACTTCCGCGAGCGCATCCGCGTCGACGGACAGCCCATAGCGGAGCAGACGGTGGTGGATTTCGTGGAGCGCCACCGCGCCTTCTTCGAGCCACTGCACCCCTCGTTCTTCGAGCTGACTACGGCCATGGCGTTCAATTATTTCGCCGAGCAGCAGGTGGACGTGGCCGTCATCGAGGTGGGTCTGGGCGGACGGCTCGACTGCACCAACATCATCCGTCCGGACCTCTGCGTCATCACCAACATCAGCTTCGACCACGTGCAGTTCCTGGGCGACACGCTGGCCAAGATAGCGGCGGAGAAGGCAGGCATCATCAAGCCACAGACGCCCGTGGTCATAGGCGAATACACGGCGGAGACACGCCCTGTGTTCGAGGCCAAGGCCCGCCAGACGCAGGCCCCCATCCACTTTGCCGAGGACGAGCGTCCGCTGCTCGCTGCCGAGCCCCACGAACAGGGCCTCCTGTTGCAGACAGCGGACTATGGCGAGCTGTTCGGCGAACTGGGAGGCACCTACCAGCGCAAGAACGCCAACACCATACTCTGCGCCCTGCGCCGGCTCCGCGAGCTGGGCTACCACATCACACCCAAGAGCGTGGCCAAGGGCTTCTCCCACGTGTGCCAGACCACCGGACTGATGGGCCGCTGGCAGCGCCTGTGCACCGCACCGACCATGATTTGCGACACAGGCCACAACACGGGCGGCTTCGCTTACCTCTCCGGACAGCTGAAGCAACAGCGGTGCCGGAGGCTGCGCATCGTCTTCGGCATGGTCAACGACAAGGACATCCGCGGCGTGCTGGCCATGCTGCCCACCGACGCACAGTACTACTTCACGCAAGCCAGCGTGCAGCGGGCCATGCCTGTGGACAAGCTGCGTGCCCTGGCGGAGTTTTTCCACCTGGAGGGTGAATGCTACCCCACCGTGGCGGAAGCAGCCCAGGCGGCCTACAACGAGGCCACAGCGGACGATTTCATCTACGTGGGCGGCAGCAGCTTCGTCGTGGCGGACCTGCTGGCTTCGGAGTTCGGCAAAGGCCTGCTGAAGCGGTAGAACACACACGCCTCCGGTGCGGAGGGTGTGTGTGGAGGAGAACGTGACATTCCCCCCCAATAACCTTTTCGCCAACACGGAAGGACCTTGGAGAGTGAAGGTGAAACCCTCACCCCACCCACCTTTTCGCCAACACGGCCTTGTAAAGATAAATGCCCGATAGGGAAAATCTTTTTCTCTGACTAGGGAGATGAATTTTCCCGGCCAAGTGAGCCATTTAGCCCCTACCATGACGCGGAAAAAGCTACATCGACACGCCTCGCCACCCCACGGACGCGAAGGAGGAGCCCCCTCGCCACCCCACGGGCGAAGGCCCCAGGTTCCCGACGCCGAAGGAGCCGTCCGCCCCACCCCGGCGAAACCGCCCGAATTGCAAACTTCGCATTACAACCGACGGCACTCCACCGCAACGCACAAAGCGGTGGACACAAAAGCAGGCCTTTTGTCGTTAAAACTTTTACACAAATCCTTTGCGGTTATCAAAAAGGCTACTTATCTTTGCCCTATCATTAAAAAACTAAACAGCATACCATGGACGATTTCAAAACACGCTCAGGATTGTGCCGTCGTGACTTTCAGCAAACCATCGACGGAAAACAAACAGATTTATACGTGCTCACCAACGACAACGGCGGAGAGCTGGCAGTCACCAACTACGGATGCGCCCTGCTCACCTGGTTGGTGCCCGACAAAGAAGGCCGGATGGACAACATCCTGCAGGGACACGACAGCATACAACACCTCATGGACAGCGATGTGGACTGCCTCAGCACCACCATCGGACGCTACGGCAACCGCATCTGCGACGGACGATTCACGCTGGACGGCACCACCTACCAGCTGGCCTGCAACAACGGCAAAAACTCGCTGCACGGCGGACCGCGCGGATTCCACAAACGCGTGTGGACACTGCTGGAGCAGACAGCCAACTCCGTGAAGCTGCAATACGTGGCACAAGACGGCGAGGAGGGATTCCCCGGAGAGCTCACCGTAGACCTAACCTACACCCTCGACAACGACCACGCCCTGCGCATGGACTATGAGGCCCGGTGCGACAGGAAGACCATCGTCAACCTCACCAACCACGCCTTCTTCAGCCTCTCGGGCATCGGCAACCCCACACCCTCGCAGATGGACGACATCGTCACCATCAACGCCGACTTCTACCTGCCCACCGACGAGACCAACATCCCCACTGGCGAGATACTGAAGGTAGCGGGCACCCCGATGGACTTCCGCACACCCCACGCCATAGGCGAACGCATCGACGAATCCTTCGGACAGCTGAAGTGCGGACACGGCTACGACCACTGCTACGTGCTCAACAAGACCGAGGCCGGCGACCGCACCCTGGCAGCCACCTGCACCGACCCCGCCAGCGGACGCACCCTGGAGGTCTACACCACCGAGCCCGGCGTACAGTTCTACACCGCCAACTGGAACCACGGCATGAAGGGAGCCTTCGGCAGCACCTACCCCGACCGCAGTGCCGTCTGCTTCGAGGCACAGCACTTCCCCGACACGCCCAACCGCAGCTACTTCCCCACGGCCGTGCTCTGTCCGGGACACACCTACCGCCAGACCACCATTTACCAGATAAAAGTCAATCACTAAATACATTTCACAATTATGGATATAGAATATGTGAGAAGCCGCTTCATCAAGCATTTCGATGGAGCAACGGGCTCGGTCTACGCAGCCCCTGGCCGCATCAACCTCATCGGTGAGCACACCGACTACAACGGAGGCTTCGTCTTCCCCGGCGCCATCGACAAAGGGATGACAGCCGAGCTGAGACCCAACGGAACGAACAAAGTGCGCGCCTACTCCATCGACCTGAAAGACTACGTGGAGTTTGGTCTGAACGAGGAGGACGCCCCACGCACCAGCTGGGCACGCTACCTGTTCGGTGTCTGCCGCGAGATGATGAAGCGCGGCGTGAAGGTGGAGGGATTCAACACCGCCTTCGCAGGCGACGTGCCACTGGGAGCCGGCATGAGC
>CAVINS010000009.1:0-50280 GCA_963643925.1 Bacteroidaceae bacterium | reverse complement strand
GACAAGTTCGAGCTGGCAAAGGCGGGACAGGCCACGGAACATAATTACATAGGTGTAAACTGCGGCATCATGGACCAGTTCGCCTCCGTGTTCGGCAAGCGCGACCAACTCATCCGCCTCGACTGCCGCTCGCTGGAGTACCAATACTTTCCCTTCAAGCCCGAAGGCTACCGCCTGGTGCTGCTCGACTCCGTGGTGAAGCACGAGCTCGCCTCGTCGGCCTACAACAAGCGCCGCCAGAGCTGCGAGACCGCGGTGGCCGCCATCCGGCAGAACCATCCCCAGGTGAGATGTCTGCGCGACGCTGACATGGACATGCTGCGCGAGGTGTCCAACGCCATCTCACAGGAGGATTACATGCGCGCCGAGTACGTCATCGGCGAGGTGCAGCGTGTGCTCGACGTGTGCGAAGCACTGGAGAAGAACGACTACGAGACCGTAGGCCAGAAGATGTACGAGACGCACCACGGCATGAGCAAACTCTACGAGGTGAGCTGCGGGGAGCTGGACTTCCTGAACGACTGCGCCAAGGCCCACGGCGTGACAGGCTCGCGCATCATGGGCGGCGGATTCGGCGGATGCACCATCAACCTGGTGAAGGACGAGCTCTACGACAGCTTCGTGCACGAGACCGTGGAGAGCTTCACTGCCAGATACAAACGCTCGCCCAAGGTGTACGACGTGGTCATCAGCGACGGCGCGCGCAAACTGGTGTAAAAAGCACTACGGAGGCCCCGCTCCCCAAGGAGAGGACGCACGCCGATTCCGAGCCCAGTTTGCTTCGGGAGACGATAAAACGTGCACCGTGGGACGGTAAACCGCTAGCTGTGGGAACGGAAAACCGCACGTTTCGGACAATAAGCCCCCAGCAGCGCATCGGGGCTCCACAGAAGGAACGAACCGTCCACCCGAAGACCTGTCCACACCCCTTGCGGGCACGGACGAACCGTTGAAATAGAAGAACTTTTTATATTATTGACCGAAAGGTGTAGAATAAACACTTTTCTGTGTTGAATAACATAAAGAGTTCTTCTATGGTTTAAAATATTTGCGCTAACTTTACGGCCGAATTTGGTTCACAACGCAACCGAACCCGCAGAGTTTGCCGCGGAAGAGCGGGCGGAAGATGAAAAGCCCTCTCCCCGACACAACCGACAGCAAGGGAACCGCGAAGAAGCCTTCCGATACACGTTGGGCAACCGGCGGCAAGAGGACGCAAGCAAGCCCCTCCCCCCCCACAGGACGACCGGCGGCTGCAGGGAGAACCAAACAGAGAAAAGAAAATAAACGTTTTAGTACTAATTTTATAAATCATGAGAGACATGAAAAAGTCATTGATTGGATTGGGAATGGCAGTGGCACTGATGACCGCCTGCACACCCAAAAACCAACAAACAACCACTCAGTCGGGACTTTCCCCCGAAAAATTTAAAGCTGAAGTGAACGGCAAGCAGACTCAGCTCTACACGCTTACCAACGCCAACGGCATGGAGGTCTGCGTCACCAACTTCGGCGGACGCATCGTTTCCATCATGGTGCCCGACAAGAACGGAGCCATGCAGGACGTAGTGCTCGGCTTCGACAGCATTGCCGACTACATCAGCGTGCCCAGCGACTTCGGAGCTTCCATCGGACGCTACGCCAACCGTATCAACCAGGGACGCATCACCATCGACAGCGTGGAGATACAGCTGCCACAGAACAACTACGGACACTGCCTCCACGGCGGACCCAAAGGCTGGCAATACCAGGTGTACGAAGGCACACAGACCAACGACAGCACGCTGACGCTGACCATCCAATCGCCCGACGGCGACGCCAACTTCCCGGGCAACGTGACCGCCAGCGTGACCTACACTCTGACGGGCGACAACGCCATCGACATCCGCTACAGCGCCACCACGGACAAGAAGACGGTGATCAACATGACGAACCATTCGTACTTCAACCTCTCCGGCAACGCCGAGAACACCATCCTGGACAACGTCCTCTACGTGAACGCCTCCAACTTCACCCCCGTGGACAGCACCTTCATGACCACCGGCGAGATTGCTCCCGTGGCTGAGACCCCGATGGACTTCACCACACCCAAGGAAGTGGGCAAGGAAATCGAAAGCTACGGCTACGAACAGATGAAAAACGGCATGGGCTACGACCACAACTGGGTGCTCGACACAGCCGGCGACATCCAGAAGGTGGCAGCGCGCGTGGTTTGCCCCGAGACGGGAATCACCCTGGAGGTCTACACCGACGAGCCGGGAATCCAGGTCTACACGGGCAACTTCCTCGACGGCACCGTGACGGGCAAGAGAGGCATCATCTACAACCAGCGCGTGGGCATCTGCCTGGAGACACAACACTATCCCGACAGCCCCAACAAACCCCAGTGGCCGTCGACCATACTTGAGCCGGGACAGACTTACGCAAGCCACACGGTGTTCAAGTTCGGAGTGGAGAAATAAACCAAATAATAACATAACAAAAACACTCAATTAAATGAATGCATCAGGATTCGCTACCATTGATTATGTAATCTTTGGAGCCTACATTGTTCTCCTGGTCTTCTTGGGACTCTTCCTGTCCCGCAACAAGAAGGGCCAAGAGAAAAATGCCAACGATTACTTCTTGGCAGGAAACACACTGACTTGGTGGGCCGTAGGTGCCTCACTGATTGCCGCCAACATCTCGGCCGAGCAGTTTATCGGCATGAGCGGCTCGGGCTACAAAATCGGCCTCTGCATCGCGGCTTACGAGTTGATGGCCGCCGCAGCGCTGATTCTCGTGGCCAAGTTCTTATTACCTATCATGATTGAACGGAAGATATTCACCATCCCGCAGTTCCTGCGCGAACGCTACAACAACGGTGTGGGACTGGCGTTCTCCATCTTCTGGCTGTTCCTCTACGTGTTTGTGAACTTGACCTCCGTAGCCTGGTTGGGAGCGTTGGCCATCGAGCAGATTCTGGGAGTAGACCCTAGCTTCCGCATGTACATTATCATCGCCCTGTTCGTCATCGCCGGCATCTACTCCATCTACGGAGGTCTGTCCGCCGTTGCATGGACCGACGTGATGCAGGTTGTCTTCCTCGTGGGCGGCGGCTTGATCACCGCTTACTTCGCACTGGAGGCTGTCTCCGGCGAGGGCCACGGCGCATGGGAGGGCTTCACCATCATCTTCGACAAGCTGAAGTCCATACCTAACGACACCCACTTCAACCTGATTGTGGACGCCGCCAAGTCGCCCGACTCATTCAAGGACCTGCCGGGCATCGTAGTTATCGTAGGCGGTCTGTGGTTGACGAACCTCGGCTACTGGGGCTTCAACCAGTACATCATCCAGAAGGGTCTGGCAGCGAAGAGTCTGAAAGAGGCCAAGAAAGGCCTTATCTTCGCCGGCTTCCTGAAGATTCTGATTCCGTTCATCGTCGTGTTGCCGGGCATCTGCGCATACGTGATGTTCAACTATCCCGAGGCCATCCCCGGACTGCAGGAAGGTTACTTCAACATCACCGGTGAGATAAAGGTATCCGACGAGGCTTATCCCTGGCTCATCCACAACTTCACTCCGGTAGGCATCAAGGGTCTTTCGTTCGCCGCTCTGGCAGCAGCCATCATCTCATCGCTGGCTTCCATGTTCAACTCTACCTCCACCATCTTCACGATGGACATCTACAAGCAGTACATCAACAAGTCCGCTTCGGAGAAGAAACTGGTGAGCGTGGGCCGCATCACGGCCCTGGCTTCCCTGATCATCGCCGCCATCGCCGTTGAACCGCTGTTGGGCGGTCTCGACCAGGCGTTCCAGTACATCCAGGAATACTCCGGCTTCATCTATCCGGGTATCGTCATCGTGTTCGGTCTGGGTCTGTTGTGGAAGCGCGCTACAGGCAAGGCAGCCGTATGGACCTCCATCGCCACCATCCCTGCCGGCGTGTTCTTCAAGGTAGCATTCCCCGACATGCCATTCCAGTTCCGCATGGGCTACGTGTTCATCGTGTTGGCAGCCATCTTCATCGCCATTACCTATAGCGACAAGTCGGCCCGCGAGGTCAAACTGCCTATCGCCGAGGACCGCAGCAAGATGCTCAAGTGGGGCCGCATCCTCGGTGTCTTCGCAGCCATCTGCCTGGCGGTTGCCATCGTGGAGAAGGTGATGCTGATGACAGGCAGCGAACTTGCCCGTCACCTGGACAACATCGGCTTCGAGGCCTTCTTCTTCACAGCGGCTTTCCTGGCTGTGCTCTCGATGTTCTGCTTCTCCAATGCGAACGACAAGAAGGAAGACATCAAGGCCGTGGCTGTTGACCTGACACTGTTCAAGACCGACAAGGGCTTTGCCATCGGTGCCGGCGGCATCTGCCTCATTCTGGCTGTGCTCTACATTATGTTCTGGTAATAAAAAGCGGTATAATGACATCCTATTATACTGTCAACCCAAAATTCTACATCTCCGTTGATTGCATCATCTTTGGATTCAATCAACGGGGATTGAATTTACTCCTACTCCAACGGAAAATGGACCCCGAGCGGGGCAAATGGTCATTGATGGGAGGTTTCGTGCAGGAGAACGAGAGCGTGGACGACGCAGCCAAGCGTGTGCTGTGCGAGCTCACCGGCCTGACGAACGTCTACATGGAACAGGTGGGCGCCTTCGGCGAGGTGCACCGCGACACGGGCGAACGCGTCGTGTCCGTGGCCTACTACGCCCTCATCAACATCGATGAGTACGACAAGGAACTGGTGAAGCAACACAACGCCTACTGGACCGAAATACACAATGTACCCCAACTGATATTCGACCACACCCAAATGGTCGGCGAGGCGCTGCTGAAGATGCGCCGCAAAGCGGCTACAGCCCCCATAGGCTTCAGCCTGCTGCCCAAATACTTCACCCTGACACAGATGCAAAATCTCTATGAAGCCATCTACGACGAGCCTTTGGACAAACGCAACTTCCGCAAGAAAGTGTCAGAGATGGGCTTCATCGAAAAAACGGACATGATAGACAAGGCAAGCTCCAAACGCGGAGCATCGCTCTACACGTTCAACCAAAACAGATTCCAAAAAGACCCTAAATTCAAACTTTATAAGATATGCTAGAAGGATTAAAAGAGAAAGTTTTCCGGGCAAACCTCGACCTGGTGAAGCACGGACTGGTGATCTTCACCTGGGGCAACGTCTCGGCCATCGACCGTCAGTCGGGACTGGTGGTCATCAAGCCAAGTGGAGTTGCCTACGACGTGATGAAAGCAGAAGACATGGTGGTTGTGGACCTCGACGGCAACATCGTAGAAGGCAGTCTGAACCCTTCTTCAGACACCCCTACACACCTTGTCCTCTACAAGGCCTTTCCTGAAATCGGAGGCGTTGTCCACACCCACTCCACCTATGCCACCTCATGGGCTCAGGCAGGCAAGGACATCCCCAACATCGGCACCACACACGCCGACTATTTCTACAAAGAAATCCCCTGCACGGCCGACATGACCGAGGCCGAGGTGATGGGCGACTACGAGCTGGAGACAGGCAACGTCATCGTGAAGCGCTTCGAGGGCATGAACCCTGTGCACACACCCGGAGTGCTGGTGAAGAACCACGGACCGTTCGCCTGGGGCAAGGACGCCAACGAAGCCGTGCACAATGCGGTGGTGATGGAGCAAGTGGCCAAGATGGCCTCCATCGCCTACACGGTGAACCCCGCCCTGACGATGAACCCGCTGCTCGTCGAGAAACACTTCAGCCGCAAGCACGGCCCCAACGCCTACTACGGACAGAAGAAGAAATGACCGACACACAAGAAACATCATAACAAAAACAAGAAAAGATATGGCATTTGAAAACTTAGAGCTTTGGTGGATAACCGGAGCACAGCTCCTCTACGGAGGCGAAACAGTGAAAATCGTTGACGGACACTCAAAGGAGATGGTCGACGGCCTCAACAACGGCGGCATCATCCCCATCAAAGTGGTGTATAAAGGCACAGCCAACTCATCCAAAGAGGTGGAGGCAGTGATGAAAGCCGCCAACAACGACGAAAAGTGCGTGGGCGTAATCACGTGGATGCACACCTTCTCGCCCGCCAAGATGTGGATAAAGGGACTGCAGGCCCTGCAGAAACCACTGCTCCACTTCCACACACAGTACAACGAGAAAATTCCTTGGGACACCATGGACATGGACTTCATGAACCTCAACCAGAGCGCTCACGGCGACCGCGAGTTCGGACACATCTGCGCACACCTGCGCAAGCCCCGCAAGGTGGTTTCAGGTTACTGGAAGGACGAGAAACCACAGAAGGCCATCGCCGTATGGGCTCGCGTAGCTGCCGCTTGGGCCGACGCTCACGACATGCGCATACTCCGCTTCGGCGACCAGATGAACAACGTGGCCGTGACCGACGGCGACAAGGTGGAGGCAGAGGTGCGCCTGGGCTACCATGTGGACTATTACCCCGTTTCCTCCCTGATGGACTACTTCAAGAAGGTGACCGACGCTGAGGCAGATGCCCTGGTGGAGGAGTACAAGAAACTCTACACCATCAAAATAGACGAGTCCGGCGAGGAGGAATACTGGAAACGCGTGAAGAATGCCGCCAAGGCAGAAATCGCCATCCGCCGCGTGCTGAAGGACGAAGGCGCCAAAGGCTTCACCACCAACTTCGACGACCTGGGCGAGGCAGACGTCAACGACCCGAACTTCCTCGGCTTCGACCAGATTCCGGGACTTGCCTCACAGCGCCTGATGGCTGAAGGCTATGGTTTCGGCGCTGAAGGCGACTGGAAGTCAGCTGCCCTCTACCGCACCGTATGGTACATGACCCAAGGTCTGCCCACCGGCGTGTCCTTCCTCGAGGACTATACGCTCAACTTTGACGGCGAGAACTCCGCCATCCTGCAGTCCCACATGCTGGAGGTTTGTCCGCTCATCGCCTCCAACAAGCCGCGCCTGGAGGTTCACTTCCTCGGCATCGGCATCCGCAAGAGCCAGACAGCACGCCTCGTGTTCGACTCGAAGACAGGCAACGGCGTGACGGCCACAGTCGTGGACCTCGGCAACCGCTTCCGCCTCATCGTCAACGACGTGAAGTGCATCGCACCGAAACCGCTGCCCAAGCTCCCCGTGGCAAACGCCCTGTGGATTCCGCAGCCCAACTTCGAGGTAGGCACCGAGGCATGGATACTCTCCGGCGGCACACACCACTCCGTAATGTCCTACGACATCACTCCGGAGTACTGGGAAGACTATGCCGAGATTGCCGGCATCGAGATGGTACACATCGACAAGGACACCACCGTCTCGGGCATCAAGCAGACACTGCGCACCAACGAGGTCTACTACATGCTCAACAGAGCGCTCTATATGTAACCACAGCGCGCACACACACTTCCAGGTGGCCGACGTGTGCCACCTGGATTTTACAGAATAACCAAATACTTTACTATATAGTATGGACGCAAAACAAACCATCAAGGACGGCAAGGCCGTGTTGGGCGTGGAATTCGGCTCCACCCGCATCAAGGCCGTCCTTATAGACCAAGACAACAAGCCTATAGCACAGGGAAGCCACACCTGGGAGAACCAGTTGGAGGACGGTCTGTGGACCTATAGCATCGAAGCCGTCTGGTACGGACTGCAGGATTGCTACGCCGACTTGCGCAAGAACGTCCTCCAGCAGTACGACACCGAGATTGAGACCCTGGCAGCCATCGGCATCAGCGCCATGATGCACGGCTACATGCCTTTCAAAGGCAATGACATCCTAGTGCCCTTCCGCACGTGGCGCAACACCAACACGGGAAAGGCAGCCGCCGAGCTGTCGAAGCTCTTCAACTACAACATTCCTCTGCGCTGGAGCATCTCGCACCTCTACGAGGCCATCCTCGACAACGAGGAACACGTGGCAGACATCGACTATCTGACCACCTTGGCAGGCTACGTCCACTGGCAGATCACCGGCGAGAAGGTGCTGGGTGTGGGCGACGCCTCCGGCATGATTCCCGTAGACCCGAAGACCAATACCTACGATGCCGCCATGGTGGAGAAGTTCGACAAGCTCATCGCGCCGAGAGGCTTCTCGTGGAAGCTGCTCGACATCCTGCCCAAGTCGCTGAGCGCAGGCGAGGACGCCGGGTTCCTCACCCCCGAGGGTGCCAAGAAGCTGGACGTGTCGGGACACCTGAAGCCGGGAATCCCCGTTTGTCCTCCCGAGGGCGACGCTGGCACGGGCATGGTGGCAACAAACTCCGTGAAGCAACGCACCGGAAACGTATCCGCCGGAACGTCTTCATTCTCCATGATCGTGCTCGAGAAAGAGCTCTCGAAGCCCTATGAGATGATAGACATGGTGACAACCCCCGACGGAAGCCTCGTGGCCATGGTCCACTGCAACAACTGCACGTCCGACATCAACGCCTGGGTGAAGATTCTGAAGGAATACGCAGAGCTGCTCGGCGTGGAACAGACTCCCGACCAACTGTACACCCGCCTCTTCAACCTCGCCCTGCAGGGAGCACCCGACTGCGGCGGACTCATTTCCTACAACTACATCTCCGGAGAGCCTGTCACCGGACTGGAGGACGGACGGCCCCTGGTCATCCGCTCTGCCAACGACAAGTTCACCCTTGCCAACTTCATGCGTGCCCACCTCTACGGTGCCATCGGTGTGTTGAAGTTCGGCAACGACATCCTGCTGAAGGAAGAGCATGTGAAGGTGGACCGCATCACAGGCCACGGAGGATACTTCACCACCAAGGGCGTGGGACAGAAGATGCTCGCCGCCGCACTGAACTCCCCTATCTCCGTCATGGAGACAGCCGGCGAAGGCGGTGCATGGGGCATTGCCCTGTTGGCAGCCTACCTGGTGAACAACACAACTGAACTGTCGCTCGCCGACTATCTCGACACCGTGGTGTTCGCAGGCAACGAAGGCACGTCAGTCAGTCCGGACCCTGTCGACGTGGAAGGCTTCAACAAATATCTGGAGAACTACAAGGCATGTCTACCCGTAGAACAATCAGCGGTAAATTGCAAGAGTAATAATCAATAAATCAGTAAATTAAAATGAATTCAATTCAAGTGTTAAATCATGCAGCCGACAACATCCGCATTCTGGCTGCGTCAATGGTAGAGAAAGCAAAGTCAGGTCACCCCGGAGGCGCCATGGGTGGTGCAGATTTCATCAATGTGCTCTACTCGGAGTTCCTACAGTATGACCCGCAGAAACCCGAATGGGTAGGTCGCGACCGTTTCTTCCTCGACCCGGGCCACATGGCTCCGATGCTCTATTCGCAGCTCGCCCTCATCGGCAAGTTCACCCTCGACGAGCTGGCGCAACTTCGCCAATGGGGCTCTCCCACCACGGGACACCCCGAATTCGACATAAAGCGCGGCATCGAGAACACCTCCGGTCCGCTCGGACAGGGACATGTGTACGCCATCGGAGCCGCCATCGCAGCCAAGTTCCTCGCTGCGCACACAGGCAACCCCACCTTTGCAAAAGAGACCATCTACGCCTACATCTCTGACGGTGGCGTGGAGGAAGAGATAAGCCAGGGCGGTGCACGTATCGCCGGCATCCTGGGTCTGGACAACCTCGTGATGTTCTACGACTCCAACGACATACAGCTCTCCACCGAGACGAAGGTGGTGATGAACGAGGACACCGCAGCCAAGTACAGAGCCCTCGGATGGGAAGTGAAGGAAATCTGCGGCAACGACGCCGCTCAGATCCGTGAGGCCATCCAGTGGGCAAAGGGCGTGCAGGGCAAGCCCGCGCTCATCATCGGCAAGTGCATCATGGGCAAGGGTGCCCTGAAGGAAGACGGTTCCTCTTACGAGGCAAACTGCAAGACACACGGAGCTCCACTGGGAGGCGAGGCTTTCCGCAACACAGTGAAACACCTCGGCGGCAACCCCGACGATCCGTTCCAGATATTCGACGATGTGAAAGAGATGTACGCCAAGCGTGCCGAAGAGCTGAAAGACATCTGCGCCGCACGCTATGCTGAGGAAGCCGAGTGGGCAAAAGCCAACCCTGAGAAGAAAGCACAACAGGACGAGTGGTTCAGCGGTGCCGCTCCCAAGGTGGACTGGTCGAAGATTCAGCAGAAAGCCAACGACGCCACCCGCAGCGCCAGCGCCACCGTGCTGGGAGCTCTCGCCGAGCAAGTGCCCAACATGATCTGCGCATCCGCCGACCTCTCCAACTCCGACAAGACGGACGGATTCCTGAAGAAGACCCACGCTTTGGCAAAAGACGACTTCAGCGGAGCATTCTTCCAGGCAGGCGTTGCCGAGCTGTCCATGGCATGCTGCTGCATCGGTATGGCTCTCCACGGAGGTGTCATCCCCGCTTGCGGCACCTTCTTCGTGTTCTCCGACTACATGAAACCTGCCGTACGTATGGCAGCCCTCATGGAACTCCCCGTGAAGTTCATCTGGACACACGACGCATTCCGCGTGGGCGAGGACGGTCCTACACACGAGCCCGTTGAGCAAGAGGCACAGATCCGCTTGATGGAGAAGCTGCAGAACCACCACGGCAAGAACTCTATGCTCGTGCTCCGTCCGGCAGACGCACAGGAGACCACACAGGCATGGAAGTTGGCTATGGAGAACACCACCACTCCTACCGCCCTCATCTTCTCGCGCCAGAACATCGCCGACCTGCCCGCAGGCAACGACTATACGCAGGCCGCCAAGGGTGCGTACGTCATCGCTGGCAGCGACGCCAATCCGGATGTCATCCTGGTAGCTTCGGGTTCCGAGGTTTCCACACTGGTTGCCGGTGCCGAGCTGCTCCGCAAGGATGGCGTGAAGTGCTCCATCGTCAGCGTTCCCTCTGAAGGCCTGTTCCGCACACAGCCCGAGGCTTACCAGAACGCCGTACTCCCGACCAACGTCAAGAAATTTGGTCTCACCGCCGGACTCCCTGTCACCCTGGAGGGACTCGTTCCGCGCAGCGAAGGAACCGTGTGGGGATTGAAGAGCTTCGGCTTCTCGGCACCTTACAAAGTGCTCGACGAGAAACTGGGCTATACGGCCGAGAACGTCTACAACCAAGTAAAGAAGCTGTTATGAAAGTGATAGGTTTGGCCTCCGACCATGCAGGCTTTGAGCTGAAGCAGTACGTGAAGAGCTGGCTCGAGGCCCATGGTATGGAATACAAGGACTTCGGTACCTACTCCGAGAAGAGTTGCGACTATGCCGACTATGCGCACCCCCTGGCATCTGCCGTCGAGAGCGGCGAGTGCTATCCTGGGGTAGCTGTCTGCGGCAGTGGTAACGGCATCAACATGACGCTCAACCACCACCAAGGCATCCGTGCCGCCCTCTGCTGGATACCGGAGATTTCCCACTTGGCACGTCAGCACAACGATGCCAACGTCTTGGTAATGCCAGGCCGTTTCATCGACACCGCCATGGCGGACAAGATTCTCACCGAGTTCTTCAACACCCCGTTTGAAGGCGGACGCCATCAACGCCGCATCGAGAAGATTCCCGTGAAGTAATCTCTGCAAGGCAAAAACCTCATCGGGCCCCTTTGCCCGAATACGACTATAGGACCGCTCCCCCACCGTTCCTCCGAACGACAGGGAGCGGTTCTTTGTTTCATTTACGCACACTCACCAGATTCCCGTGGGGCATTTCACTTTCACCTTCTCCTTCGTTACCCCTTACATGCATCATAGTGCTCACCGGAAGCTCCCATCGTATTTTCCTTCCGCCCTCCTTATACCTTATATATATCCCCTGCTTTCGTCCCCAAAAGCATAAAATATGTTATAGATGCGTAGATTTTACGCAACATATTTGTATGGTAAGGATAAACTCTATACATTTGCGTAAAAACAACGCATTGCTTATATGGAGAACAAGGTATACACCTACAAGTATCCGCATCCGAGCGTTACCACGGACTGTGTGATATTCGGCTTCGACGGCAACAAGCTGAAAGTGTTGCTCATCGAGCGAGGCATCGAGCCATTCAAGGGAAAGTGGGCTTTCCCCGGTGGTTTCCTGAAGATGGACGAATCGGCAGAGGAAGGAGCCCTTCGTGAGCTCCGCGAAGAGACAGGCCTTACGGGAGCTTACATTCGTCAGTTCCACGCCTTCACCGTCCCCGACCGCGACCCGCGTGAGCGGGTGATCACCATAGCCTACTACGCTCTCGTACGCCTGCAGGACGTTCAGGGAGGCGACGACGCAGCCAAGGCGCAGTGGTTCTCGCTGGACGAAGTGCCGTCGTTGGCTTTCGACCACGACCAGATACTGCGTATGGCGGAGAGGGCATTGCGCAAGCAGATTCACTTCGAGCCTATCGGTTTCGAGCTGTTGCCGGAGAAGTTCACCATGAAAGCCCTGCAGCAACTCTACGAGGCCATACTGAACGTGAAGTTCGACCGACGCAATTTCTACAACAAGATGCTTCACCTCGACCTGTTGACCCCACTGGATGAAACAGTAAAAGAGCCTGGCAAGAAGGATGCAATTCTCTACAAATTTAATCCTCAGATGTATGAGGAGATGAAGCAGAAAGGATTTAGACTGGAGTTCTAAACACGTTATAAGTCACTCAACAGCTGTCTCATTCATTCTAAAACACACACATTATGGAGAACAATCAATCAAACTTAACCAATCTATTGCTGAGCGAGGCTATCGGCGACATTGCCGGAATGCCTTACGAGTTTGACGAACGTACGAAGGACTACAACAAAGTGGAGTTGCTTCGCCAGGACAACGACTATACCGACGACACCGTCTGCACCTTTGCCTGCGCCGAAGCACTGTTGCACCATGCAGACATGGCGAATACACTGTGGAGCAGATGCCGTGCGGACATTTACCGTGGCTTTGGAGGCCGATATCTCAGGTGGGTTTTGGCAGCGGAAGTACAGCCGGCGTACAATTCATTCGGCAACGGCAGTGCCATGCGTTGCTCCGCGTCAGGCTTCATGGCAAAGACAAAGGAGGAGTGCATCGACCTTGCCACACAAACAGCCCTTCCGACTCACAACCATCCCGAAGGAATAAAAGGTGCAGTTGCCACAGCATTGGCAATCTATTACGCCATGCGCGGCGAAAGCAAGGAGTTCATCCGCCAGCATGTGCTCGACGAATACTATCCCGACTGGAGCACAAAGACCTACGACGGCATAAAACCATCATATCGGTTCGACGAGACCTGCCAACGGACAGTCCCTGCAGCCCTTATCTGTTTTTTGGAATGCAACGACTATGTCGACTGCCTAAAACTTGCCATCGCCCTTGGTGGCGACTCCGACACACTGGCTGCCATTGCAGGACCTATGGCGTATGCCTTTTACCGGGAGATGCCCGACGAACTTGTGGAAAACGCCAAGCGGAAACTCCCCCAGTGGATGCTCGACATCAACGAGGAGCTCGACAAATATTGCAACAACCATTGAATTCCGCCCACATGGAAACAAACGTAGAACGACAGCTGCAGACATTCAAGGAAGCGACAGATTGGCTTGATGTCTCTGCGGATTTCGAGTCAGGCATCGAGGCTACGTTCCATTCTATGGTGCCATTTATTTCAGATTACATATCTATATAATTGATAATCCATCCGAAAAGAAGCAAGCAATATATTACCGATGAAAGCCGCCCGGTCTGCACATGAGACACGGACGGCTTTTCTGTTATCCTGTACCTTTATGGTTGACAATCGTTTCTTCTGTCACTCCAGGTCGAAGCGCACCACTTGCGCCACGTCGGAGGGGAGGCGGGCTCCTTTGGGGATGGTCAGTATCAGTCCGCCAGGGGTGCAGACAGCCTCACAGGCGTAGTTCTTCTTCACACTCAGCAGGGTGGCCCGCTTCACCGTCCCCTTCATGTCCGCCGGGGTGAGCTTGGTGAGCAACACCGGCTTGCCCGTCTCTGGCCAATCGAGAAAGATGGCGTAGAGTTGCTTGCCCTTGGTGGTGTAGTGTACCCGATAGCCGTCGGTGGTGGTTTCGCCGGAGACCACGTAGGGACGAGTTCCGTAGATGCTCTCGCCGTAGGACCACAACCACACACCCACGTTCGCCACCACATCCTTCTGGTCCTGTGGGAAGGAGCCGTCCGCCATGGGCGAGAGATTGAGCAGCAGCTGTCCGTTGTTGCTCACCACCTGTATCAGTTTGTGGATGATGTCCTTGTGCGACGAGAGTTGCATACCCTTCACGTAGCCCCACGACTGATGATAGCCCGTGCTGATGGTATAATCGCACAGCCAGGGGATGGAGTCTATCTGCTCGGGGTTGCTGCGCTCGTGGTCCAGCATGCCGATGCTGCGCGGAAACTCCTTGTACTTATAGGTGAAGATGACCTCCTTGCCCTCCTTTTGGGCATAGTTGAAGTAGTGTGCCAGGAAGTCGAGCTTATACTGCTCGGGTATCTGGTCCATCCAGGCATCGAAGTATACGATGTCGGGGCTGTATTTGTCCACCACCTCGTTGCTCTTGTCGAGCCACATCTGCAGCCATTCGTCGTGTGGCATCAGGCATCCGTAGAGCTTGGCGTACTTGGGATTGTTGGCGGCCCACTCGGGCTTCACCTTCACGTAGGTGTAGTTGATTTCGTGATGCAGCGAGGTGAAGAACTTCATGCCGCGTGCCTTGATAGCCTTTCCCAACAGGCCGATGATGTCCTTCTTCGGGCCCATCTTCTTGGCGTTGAAGGGTGTGTACTTGCTGTCCCACATCGAGAATCCGTCGTGATGCTCGGCTACGGTGCCGGCAAAGCACGCCCCGCTCTCCTGGAAGAGCTGTGCCCACTCGTCGGCATCGAACTTCTCGCCCTTGAACATGGGGATGAAGTCGTGATAGCCGAACTTGGTGAGCGGTCCGTAGATGACCTCGTGACGTTTGTGTCCGCCCATCAGGAAGTCCGCCGACGTGGAGTCGCGGTGCATGTAGTAATAGTATTGTTCGTTGCCGTAAGCGGGCACGGAATATACACCCCAGTGACAATAGATGCCGAACTTGGCGTCGCGCATCCATTCGGGGACAGCCCGATGGCGCGAGAGCGACTGCCAGTCGGGCGTGAAGGGGACGTCGTCCTGCGCCTGCAGCGTACATTGCGCGGCAAGCAGAACCATGCAGAGTCCCAAAGTTTTCAGTGTGTTCATCTGTGTTTTCAGTATATCGTTTATTATATAATACGAAGCAAACCAGCAGAACTCTTAACCGGATTTTGCCACAAGCCGGGATTTTTTCAAGGGATGCCGGCCTATCGGCCACAGGATGCCCTCTAAAATAATTGAGAAGGCATGCGGCGAATACCGCAAACAATGCTACCTTTGCATAGGAATTACTTTTAATTATAATATCATGAAAAGAAGAACCGTCTTATCGACACTACTCAGTTTAAGCATGATGATTCCGGCAAGCGCATTTGCCGAGAAAGTCATCGAAGCCACTCCGGCCACCTTCGGCGATGCGCTCACGGCCGTGAAGAAGGCCGTGAAGAAACAAAAGGAGGACATCCTCGTCACCATGCACGGAGGAACCTACAGCCTGCAACAGCCCCTGATGCTGGACGAGGCGTTCAGCGGACGCAATGGTTTCCGCGTCATCTTCCGGGCCGCCCAAGGCGAGACTCCTGTCATCAGTGGTGGCACCAGAGTCACCGGATGGCAACACGTGTCGGGCAACCTCTACAAAGCACCCTTCAAGAGCGACAAGAAACTGCGTACGCTGCTGGTGAACGGCGAGCGTTGCCGCATGGCCGGCGCCAAGACACGGGTGAACGGCTATGGCAGCGAGGGCGAGATAGCCATCAACGGAACAGAACCGTGGGCTTTCGGCAGCGGCAAAGGCGTGGACGGCATCAAGTTCCTGGCAGACAAAGAGGTAACCACCTTCCACAATCCCGAGGACGTGGAGCTGGTGCAGAGCAAGGTGTGGACAGAGAAGATTCTCTGCCTGCGCGACATGGAGAAGTGGGGCGACACCATCGTGGTACGCTTTCAGCAGCCTTACGGAGCCATACTCAACTCGTTGGCCTGGGCAGGCAAAATCAACTATTTCAAGGAGTTCTACTTCCGCAACGCCATGGAGCTGCTCGACGAGCCGGGCGAGTTCTACTTCGACCGCAAGGCGCAGATGCTCTATTACATGAGCCAGGGCGAGGATATGGCGAAGGCCGAGGTGATTGCCCCGGTGAGCGAAGGTCTGCTCCGCATCAAGGGTTCGTCGCTCACCTCGCGGGTGGAGAACATCTCGTTCGAAGGCATCACTTTCGCCAACGATACCTGGAGCCTTATGGAGGTCGAGGGTTCGCGCGGCTTCGGCGGCATACAGAGTCTGGGTCTGGCGGTGAAGTACATCCCCGACGGCAACTGGCACCCGACGAAGTACAACAGCGTGGACGTGCCCGAGGGCTGCGTGGAGGTGCAGAACGCCACCGGCATCCGCTTTGTGCGCAACCGGTTTGAGCACATCGGCTCAGCGGTCACCGTCAACCTGGTGAACGACGTGACGGCAACGGACCTCATCGGCAACTACTTCAACGACATGCTGGGCAACGTCGTCAGCGTGGGTCATCCGCAGCATTACGAGATAGGCGACGGCGAAGGCAAATACCCCGCCTCGGTGGAGGGCGTCTGCAAGGGCATCCACATCACCAACAACTACGTGCGCAACGTCAGTCTCGACTTCCGTCAGGTGGAGGCCATGCTCGCCTTCTTCGTGGAGGATGTGCACTTCGACCACAACGACATCGAGCGCACTCCCTACGGAGCCATCGCCCTGGGCTGGTGGTGGGGCAACGCCAAGATTCCCGAGTCCACCGTAGCGAAGAACAACTCCATCAACTACAACAAGATAGGCCAAACGCACCTCACGCTCAACGACGGTGGCGCCATCTACCTGCTGGGCAAACAGCCAGGGTCTGTCATCAAGCGCAACTATATATATAAAGGTGTGCGCTGCATCTACCCCGATGACGGCTCGTCCGGTTGGTTGATCGAGGAGAATGTCATCAACAGTCTGTTCCAGCTCTGGTACCATCTGGCTTCGGACCGCAACTACGACATCACCGCCCGCCGCAATTTCGTGAAGGACAACTATCTGGTAAACAACGGAAACGGCACCCAGGTGCTCGACACACAGGTGTTCCGCAACTGCGACTTCAACGACGAGGCCAAGGGCATCATGAACGAGGCCGGTATCGAGGATGAGTATAAGGACATCATCCCCACCGAGGCCCCGAAGGACATCCACGTCTTCCCGCTCTTCCCCAAGGAGAAATGGATATTATAAACGCCCCCGCTCGAGCATAACAAAAGCCGCACGAGAACCATCCCGTGCGGCTTTTATTATGTTTTTTCGAACTCCACTGATATATAGAGGGCGGCTAAAGGACGAAGCGCGCCCCGTTGTCGGGCTTCACGAAGTAGACCTTGAAGGTGGTCTCGTACTCGGGGAACTTCTCCAGATAGCGGCGTGTTATCTCCCGCTCGATGTTCTCCTTCTCGGCAGGGTCTACCAAGGCGATGCAAGCGCCCTTGAAGCCTGCGCCAGAGAACCTTCCGCCGTAGACGCCTGGCAGCGAGCGCATAATCTCGTAGATGGCGATGAGCTCTGCCGAACCGCACTCATAATTGTGGATGCTGCTCTCGCAACTGTCGAAGCTGAGCTTGCCGAAGAGCTTCAGGTTGCCCGTCTCCCAAGCCGTCACGCCCTGGCGCACACGCCGGTACTCCGAGTAGAAGTGCTCGGCACGCCGGGCGAAGCGTTGCGGCATGGCGATGCTGCACTTGTCGAACGTCGCTTTGGGAATGTCTCTCAGGAAAGTCTTGTCGAAGGTCTTCAACGGTTGGTCGGTGTAGGCCAACACGTTCCACGCGGCCGTCTTGCACTCATAAACCCGCAGGTTATAGTCGCTGTTGACAAGGCTGCGCGTCAGTCCTGAGAAGAAGATGCCTATCTCGAAGTCGGGCATCGCGGGGTTGCGCTTTATCACGCGGTACTCGTTGCTGTCGCAGTCGAGGAACAACAGTCCGTCCTCCCTGCCCAGCACAATGCAGGCCTGGTCCAGCAGTCCGTTATTCAGGCCGATGTACTCACGCTCGGCTTCCGAGGCTATCTTCACTATCTCGAAGGGAGCCAGTTCTATGTTGTTCGCCTTGGCGTAAGCCATCACATAAGCCACCAGCACGGCCGCGCTGGACGATAGTCCGCCCACGGGCAACGACCCTTGTATCACACCCTCGATGCCGTACTTCAGCACGAAGCGTTTCTTCAGCGCATACTTGGCGCCACGGGCATAGTCGCCCCAGTTTTTCGCCCTCACCTGGGTCTGCTGGGCAATGTCGAAATCAATCACCCCCTCGAAGGTTCTCGACTCCAGGTGCACGTGTCCGTCCTCGGTGGGCGTGAACCACAGGTCAACCCCTTTGTTGATGGAGAATCCCGTCACCAGTCCGTGTTGGTGGTCGACGTGCGCACCTATCGGACACACGCGATAGGGCGAGAAGATGTGGTATTGGAATTTCTTTTCCATAGTGCACTGTCAGTTAGCATTTATAATAGGTCTTGTACCATTCGGCGAAAGCACGCAGGCCGTTGCGCAGCGGGGTGGACGGTTTGAAGCCGAAGTCCTGCTCCAGCGGGGTGGTGTCGGCATAGGTCACGGGCACGTCGCCCGGCTGCATCGGCACCAGCTGGGTGTGGGCCTCGAAGTCGTAGTCGGCAGGCAACACTTCGGCGCGGATGAGCTCCTCCTTCAGTATGCGCACGAAGTCGAGCAGATTCTCCGGTTGGTTGTTGCCTATGTTGTAGACCTTGTATGGAGGCACGGGCAGTCCGTCCTCGCCGGTCTGTTTCTCCGGGGCGTGTTGCATCACCCGCGTCACCCCCTCCACGATGTCGTCCACGAAGGTGAAGTCGCGCTTGCAGTTGCCATAGTTGAATATCTGTATGGTCTTGCCCGCCACCAGCTTGTCGGTGAAGCCGAAGTAAGCCATGTCCGGACGTCCGGCAGGACCATAGACGGTGAAGAATCGCAGTCCCGTACTGGGGATGTTGTAGAGCTTGGCGTAGGCGTGTGCCATCAGCTCGTTGCTCTTCTTGGTGGCGGCGTAGAGGCTCACGGGATTGTCCACCTTGTCCTCCGTGTCGTAGGGTATCTTCTTGTTCGAGCCGTAGACGCTGCTCGAGCTGGCATACACCAGATGCTCCACCCCGCTGCCCCCACCGTCGTAGCTGTGGCGGCAAGCCTCCAGAATGTTGAAGAAGCCCACCAGATTGCTCTCGATGTAGGCTTCGGGGTTGGTGATGCTATAGCGTACGCCGGCCTGTGCCGCCAGGTTGACGACAACTTGCGGCTTGTAGGCATCGAACAGCGCGTCCACGGCGGCCTTGTCGGCTATGTTGCCCTTCACGAATACGAAGTTGCCGTATGCCTGCAGCTGCCTCAGCCGTTCTTCCTTGATGCGCACGTCATAATAGTCGTTCATGTTGTCGATGCCTATCACCTTTGCATCCTTCACCTCACTCAAAAGTCTGCGCGACAAATTGCTGCCTATGAAGCCTGCCGCACCGGTCACCAAGATGGTCTTACCCTCTAATTGTACGTTCTTCTGTAACATATCTTCTGTTTACACTGTATTGTTGCTGACAGGTTGCAAAAGTAGGACTTTTTCGCCCAATCTCCCAATCTTACGGCAGGTAATTGGCGAAAGGGGCAACGAAAACTTGCCCGTACGGATTCTGTGCACTAATTTTGCAGCCAAAACGAACAGAACAAGAACACTGATGCAAGGGACTTTCATCCTCCTCACGATTATCATCTACTTCGGATTGCTGTACGTCATCTCGCGGTGGACCAGCAGAAACCGTCAGGACAACGACGCCTTCTTCCGTGGTAACCGCCAGTCGCCTTGGTATGTGGTCTCCTTCGGCATGGTGGGCGCCTCGCTTTCCGGCGTCACGTTCGTATCCGTGCCGGGCATGGTCAGCTTCATCGACATGACCTATATGCAGACCGTGTTCGGCTTCGCAGTCGGCTATCTGGTGATAGCCCACGTGCTGTTGCCGCTCTACTACAAGCTCAACCTGACCTCCATCTACACCTATCTGGGACAACGCATCGGCCCACGGGCCTACCGCACAGGGGCCGTCTTCTTCCTCATATCGAAGATGACAGGCGCTGCCGCGCGGCTCTATCTGGTCTGCGTCATCCTGCAACATTTCGTCTTCGATGCCCTGCGCATTCCCTTCGTGGTGACCGTGGCCGTCCTCGTTGCGCTCATTTGGCTCTACACCCACAAGAGCGGCATACGCGCCATCGTGTGGACCGACACGTTGCAGACCTTCTGCCTCTTCGCGGCCCTGGGGCTCATCCTCTACAATGTGTGCGGCAAGTTGGGGCTCGACTTCGGCGGCTTCCTCACCACCATACGCGAGAGCGACCACAGCCGCGTCTTCGTGTTCAACGACTGGCAGTCGAAGCAGAACTTCTTCAAGCAGTTCTTCAGCGGCATCTTCATCACCATCGTCATGACCGGACTGGACCAGGACATGATGCAGAAGAACCTGACCTGCCGCAACCTGAAGGAGGCCAAGCGAAACATGTATTGCTACGGCTTCTCGTTCATCCCGGCCAACTTCCTCTTCCTCTCGCTGGGCATCCTGCTGCTCATTCTGGCCCCGCAGATGGGGCTCAGCATACCCCAGGCCGGCGACGACCTGCTGCCGATGTTTGCCGCCGAGGGCCATCTGGGCTTCGCCGTGCTGGTGTTCTTCACCATCGGCATCATCGCCGCGGCCTTCTCCAGCGCCGACTCGGCACTGACGGCACTCACCACCAGCTTCTGCGTGGACATCCTCCACGTGGACAGGCGCTCGCCCATCGAGGCGGAACGCACACGCAAGCGGATACACATAGCAGTCTCCGTTATCTTCGTCATCTTCATCTGGCTGTTCAAGGCGGCCAACAGCCGTAGCGTCATCGATGCCATCTACGTCCTGGCGTCCTACACCTATGGTCCCCTGCTCGGACTCTTCACGTTCGGCCTCTTCACCCGACGCCTGCCACGCGACCGCTTCGTTCCCTACGTGGCCGTGGCCTCGCCTGTCGTCTGTTACCTGACGGACTGCCTCACCTATCGCTACACGGGCTACCGGTTCGGCTACGAGATGCTGATGTTCAACGGACTGCTCACCTTCACGGGACTATTCTTATTGTCAATCTATAAACACACGAATCATGGAAATTACCAGTGCCGACTTCGTCATCAGTAACACACAACCCAGCAAATGTCCGCAGGACGGACTGCCAGAATATGCGTTCATAGGAAGGTCCAACGTGGGCAAATCGAGTCTGATAAACATGCTCACCCGACGGCCGAAGTTGGCCATGACCTCCGCCACGCCGGGCAAGACGCTGCTCATAAACCACTTCATCATCAACAAGAAGTGGTACCTCGTGGACTTGCCCGGATACGGCTATGCCCAGCGCAGCAAGAAACAGCAGGGCAAGATTACCAAGGTAATAGAGGACTACGTGCTGGAACGCGAACAGATGACCTGTCTGTTTGTGCTCATCGACGTCCGCCTGGAGCCTCAGAAGATCGACCTGGAGTTCATCGAATGGTTGGGCGAGAACGGCGTCCCCTTCGCCATCGTCTTCACGAAAGCCGACAAGCTCTCCGTCCCCAAGGTACGCGCCAACGTGTCCAGCTATCTGCAGAAGCTGCAGGAGAGTTGGGAGGAACTGCCGCCCCACTTCGTCACCTCCAGCGAGAAAGCCACCGGCCGCGACGAGCTGCTGGACTACATCGACCAGATAAACAAGACGCTATAGGGAGGAGAATCTGTTGACCTCATCGAGTCCCTGGGGCTCTTCGTCAAATGAGGTATAGGTCTAAGGGCATCGAAGTATACTTCATTTTTGGGCTTACAATATTTCTCTGGTCAGGGAAATATTTCTGTTTACCCGGGACACTATTTTACCGCTTCACAGAGGGGCTATTGCGAGAGTTCTCCATAGTCCATATTGTACTTGCCAATGGGATTGTCGTTATTGGGTAAGCAAGCATATCATTGCCAAGACATTTCAGTTTTCAGTATCTCAGCAGTTTTTATAAAGACATCATCACCCCCACCCTTGCACATCCCGAAAGAAACAATTACCTTTGACCCCGTCTAAAAAAGATACAAACCAAAAACTCTAATATACCTATGAAACTCAACAGATGGATTTTGACACTCTGCGGCCTCGCGACACTGACTGCGGCCCAGGCACAACCACTGACCGTGGAGCGCTGGGGACGGCTGGACCTCCCGCTGCAGGCCAGAGTAAAAGGGAACCCCTTCGAGACGCAGCTGAAAGCCGTGTTCCACGGACCAGACACCACGATGACCGTCACCGGATTCTACGACGGCAACGACACCTTCCGCATACGATTCATGCCCCCAACCGAGGGCCGCTGGACCTACACCACACAGAGTTCCACCGCAGCGCTCGACGGCAAGCGAGGCTCCTTCACTTGCACCGCCCCAACGACCGGCAACCACGGCCCCGTGACGGTGGACGGACTCCACTTCCGCTATGCCGACGGCACACGCTACTACCCCGTGGGAACCACCTCCTACGACTGGATGCACGCCCCCGGCGACCTGCCACGGCGAACCCTGGAAGCCTTGCGACAGAGCGGCTTCAACAAGATACGCATGCTGCTGATGGTGCAGAACTTCGACAAGGACTTCCCCGAGCCCGAACGCTTCCCCTTCGAGATAAAACGCCAGACGAAGGACGCCGACGGACGGTCTGTCTACGAGTGGGACTTCAGCCGACCCAACCCCGAGTACTTCCGGCACGTGGAACGCTGCATCGACTCTCTGGCACAGATAGGCGTGGAGGCCGACCTCATCCTGTTCCACCCCTACGACGAGGGGCGCTGGGGCTTCGACCGCATGCCCATGGAGGCCAACCTCAGCTACCTGCGCTACGTCACCGCACGCCTCGCCTCAATGCGCAACGTGTGGTGGTCGCTGGCCAACGAGTATGACTTCCTGAAGGCCCGCAAGATGGAGGACTGGGACCAGTTCCTGGCCACCGTGGTAGAGGGTGACCCCTACCGCCACCTCGTGTCGAACCATAGCAACACAGCGAAATACTACCCCTATTGGGACACCCGCATCACCCACGCCAGTGTGCAGGACCAGGCTCCGGTGGACTGTCAGCAGGGAGCCGCCACGGTGCGAAACATCTACAAGAAGCCAGTCATCTTCGACGAGGTGTGCTACGAGGGCAACATGGACAACCGCTGGGGAAGCCTGAGCGGTGAGGAGATGCTACGCCGCATGTGGATGGGACTGATGGGCGGCACGTACGTGAGCCACTCGGAGTGCTACATGGACAGTCCCACCGACTACTGGAAGGACTTCCTTGCCGTGGGCGGCGAGTTCCAGGGCGAGAGTTGGAAGCGCATCCGCTTCATGCGCGAGGTACTGGAGGCCCTGCCCCACCCGTTGCAGCTGTGCGACGGCAGCTGGGACCGCGTGACCGCTACTGCGGGCGAGAACTACCTGATGGTGTACCTGGGCAGCGATGTACGTTCGGAGTGGACCTTTGACCTGCCCGTGCGCAACGCCGTCTACCCCCGACTGAAGGAGGGCGTGAAGTTCCGTGTGGAGATCATCGACACGTGGAACATGACCGTCACCGAGTGTCCGCACGTCTTCGAGACCGGCAAGCCCACCCGCTACCGCATCTACGACAAGGACAACGCCCGCGTCCCCCTGCCCGGCAAGCCCTACCTGCTGCTGCGGATTACTGAGCGTTGAAGGTTTTAGGTTTTACGTTGAAAGACCAAGAGACGAAAAAGCTTCTTTGGAGACTAAAAGCGTTGTAAGCTTTTGTTTTACGTTTTAGGAGGTTGAGAGACGAAAAGGCTAAAAGTCGAAGAGCCGAGCTCTTCCAATAACGTTCACCGAAATTTCGTACTGTCGCTTTCCTCACCCTTCCGGATGGCAGGCTATGACGTTACCTAAAACCTAAGACTGCCCCAGGGACATATCAACCCTCAACATTCGGTGAGTGGTGATTCAAAAAAATCAGATACGAATTTGGAAGATATGGTCAAAAAGACATACTTTGCCGTTGATTGTAAAGACGCAGGACCATTAATATAAAAGACTATCGATTGACATCGCAGGAGGAACCATCTGACGAGATAAGCTCGCCGCGCAAGCCATCACTTTTGTGGATAGAGCGTACGTTTACGATAACACCCGCGACAACCAACTGCCGACGTTGCTGTATCGTACCACCAATGGTTCTATCCTCAAGAAATATGTTGACCAAATTCCGACCTGGGCAAAGTTGTTGGCAAGTTCAGACTTATAGAAGCGAGTCCGCCGCTTGTGTGGCAAGGACCCACCTCGCCCCCTGGGGTGATTTTCGAATAAAAACGGCGTCTAAGAGTCTTCCCCACCCTCTACGGAGCCTTCTTCCAAACGTTCTTGCGGACTGTCTAAAGGAGCCGTCTCTGCAGGAAGGGATTGGGGTGTGGCTCTGCGACTGAGCGTATTCACCTTCCCCGGGTTCTTGGCAACGAACTCCTTCCAGCTGCGACAGCCTTTGTCCGCCAGGGGGTTGCTCGACTGTAGGTAATGACAGTAAGCGGCAGCCAAACCGTCCGTAGCGTCGAGGAACGGGAGCATCGACTCGTCCGGGATGTGGAGAATACGCTTAAGCATGTCCGCCACTTGCTCCTTGCTGGCCTGACCGTTGCCCGTGAGGGCCATCTTTATCTTCATCGGCGCATACTCCGTGATGGGGATGTCGCGGTGGATGGCCGCAGCCATAGCCACACCCTGGGCACGGCCCAGCTTCAGCATGGACTGCACGTTCTTCCCGAAGAAAGGGGCCTCGATGGCCAACTCGTCGGGCAGATAAGCCTCTATGACTCCCGTCACACGCTCGAAGATGCGGCCCAGCTTCAGGTAGTGGTTGGTGTACTTGCGCAGGTCGATGACCCCCATGGTGACCATGGAGGCCTTGCCCGCGGTGACCTTCAGCACCCCGTAGCCCATGATGGTGGTGCCTGGGTCGATGCCAAGAATCACCTTCTCCTTGATGACCGGCTGCTTCACTTGATGACCTCCATCAGCGTGGGAAACCCGACGACCTTGTCCTTGAACACGCGGGCCAACTCCTCGTTGAGCTTCATGCCCTGGGCAGTGTGCCAGCGGTGGAGGGTGGCACTGTCGTCCACCTCCCACTGCAGCGAGAAGCACTCCGTGGTCTGGTCCTTGTGGCTGAGGATGCGCAGCAGGCGGGGGTTGCGGAGCCGTCCGTCAGCCTCCACCTGCGGTATGTAGCATTCGCTTATCCAGATGACGAAGTTGCGGGCGTCCGCCAGCTCCATCTGATAGGTTGTGTTGTAGACCAACATAGTAGCGGCGCCTCAGTTTCAGAATTTCACCAATATGCGGAACACTTTGCCCGGAGCGGCTGCCCACTCGCGCATAGCGTCCAAGGCCCCCTCGGGTTCCACGATGCGGGTGATGAGTTCGTCCACGGGACAGGTTCCCTTGGCCAGATAGCGGATGACGGCGCGGAAGTCGGCCGGCAGAGCGTTGCGCGAGCCGCGGATGTCCATCTCCTTCTGCACGAAGAGCTTCGTCTGGAACGAGATGTCCGTCTTGGCATAGCCGATGCAGACCACACGTCCGGTGAAGCCCACCTCGTTGACGGCGGTGATATAGGTTGCGGGACTTCCCACTGCCTCCACCACCACGTCGGGTCCGTAGCCTTCGGTGAACTCCTGCAGGCGGGCGTGGACGTCCTCGGTCTTGGAGTTGATGGTGTAGGTGGCTCCGATGCGGCGTGCCAGGGCGAGTTTCTCATCGTCGAGGTCCATGGCGATGACCGTGGCTCCACGGAGCGATGCGCGTACAATGGCTCCCATGCCTATCATGCCGCAGCCGATGACCAGCACCGTGTCGATGTCCGTCACCTGGGCGCGGTTCACAGCGTGGAATCCCACGCTCATGGGTTCGATGAGGGCGCAGTCGCGGGGCGACATGCCGGCGGCAGGGATTACCTTCTGCCAGGGCAGAGCCAGATATTCGCACATCGAGCCGTTGCGTTGCACGCCGAAGGTCTGGTTGTGCTCACAGGCATTCACACGACCGTTGCGGCAGGACGCGCACTTTCCGCAGTTGGTGTAGGGGTTGAGAGTAACGCTCATGCCCTTCTCGAACTTCACGGGCACATCCTCGCCCACAGCCTCGATGACGGCTCCCACCTCGTGTCCGGGGATGATAGGGAGGTTCACCATGGGGTTGAGTCCGCGGAACGTGTTGAGGTCCGAGCCACAGAATCCTACATATTTGATTTTCAACAATACCTCACCGCTCTTGGGGGTCGGTTTCTCCACCTCGACCATGTTCATGGCCTCCGGTGCAGTGATTTGAATAGCTTTCATTATCTTTCTGGTTTTTATCAGTTTTTCAGTATTTCAAAATAGTTCTCAGAGCCAAAGCGCTGAAATCCTTTCGGCAGTTGGACACCAACGTGAAACGTCTTTTAGTCTTTCAACTTAAAAACATAAAACATTCTGGCGCTTTAGCCTTTCAGTCTTCACTCCGACATATTCTTTATATAAGGTAAGTCCACGAGATGTTTGAAGCCGTAGAAGCGCTCGGCGTTGCGGCCCAGGAAGAGGGCTTTCTCCTCGGGGGTGAGCTCGGTGGACTTCGTAACGAAGTCGTAGGACATGCGGTAGGTGATGGCCGTGATGGTGCGCGGATAGTCCGAGCCCCACATCAGACGATCCATGCCTACAAGATCCGCCGCCTCGCGGATGGCACGAATGGCTCCGCGGAAAGGGTAGAACTCGGAGTTGAAGAGCCAGGTGATGCCACCGGACTCTATCATCACATGGGGGTTGCGTGCCAGCTTTATCTGCTCCTGCCAACCGTCGGTGGTCACCATGCCGAAGTGGCCTATGGCTATGCGCAACTCGGGACATTCGGCAATGACCTCCTTCATCTCGTCCACCTGGGTGGCTCCGTCGGCCATGTCGATGGAGAGCATCACGCCCCGCTCCTCCATACGGTGGAACATACGCATCATCTCCTGAGAGTTGAGCATCACACGTCCCTCAGGCAGCAGCAGCCGATGGGCGGGAATCTTGATGGCCTTGAATCCGCGGTCCATCAGTGCCTCGGCCTCGCTGTAGAAGCCAGGGGAGCGAAACTCGCACATGCCGCAGACGAAGAAGCGGTCTGGGTAGCGGTTGTAGACGTCCCACAGGTAGTCGCTCTGGTTGCCGTCGATGAACTCCTGGGTGACCACGGCGGCAGACACCTGGGCATAGTCCATGTTGGAGAGGAACACCTCTGCGCTGTTGCGTCCGTCAATCATGAAGGGGGGCACCATTTGGCGTATCTCGCCCATGAACTCCGACCGTCCGTTCTCCAGCGTGCGGATGGGCAGGCCGTTGACCACGGTGTTTTGGCGGAGCCACAAGTGCGAGTGTGCATCTATAATATGGTAATCCATCATCTCTGTAATACGTTCGTGTGTGTTATGAGTTTGCCCAGCTGACGCGCTTCTGGTCGCCGATAATCTGCTGCACCTCGTGCACGAGGTCCCAGTCGATGGGAGAGTTGGCGTACTGGATGTTCTTCAGCACATTGTCCGGGTTGGCCGAGCTGAAGAGTGTGGTGGCGATGCGGGGGTTGCTCACGGAGAATTGAATGGCAAGCTTCTCTATGGGATAGCCCTTTGCCTCGCAGTGGGCCACGGCCCGTTTGCAGGCCTCCACCAGCGGTGCGGGAGCCGGATGCCAGTCGGGCACTCCCCGTTTGGAGAGCAGCCCCATGGAGAGGGGCGATGCGTTGATGACTCCGATGCCCTTCGACTCGAGCAGGTCCAGGTAGTCCACCAGTTTGTCGTCGTTGAGGCAGTAGTGGCAGAAGTTGAGCACGCTCTCCACAGTGCCGGCGGGCACCTTGTTCACCACGTAAGCGATGTTCTCCAGCTGGAGATCGGTGATGCCGACGTGGCGCACCACGCCCTCGTCGCGCAGCTCGCAGAGGGCAGGCAGAGTCTCGTTCACCACGAGGTCGAGGCTATAGAAACGGTCGGCGAACTCTATGTCGTGCACATTGATGAGGTCGATGTAGTCCACGTGGAGTCGTTCCATGCTCTCGTATACACTCTCCTTGGCCCGGCGTGCTGAATAGTCCCAGGTGTTGACCCCGTCCTTGCCGTAGCGTCCCACCTTGGTGGAGAGGTAATACTTGTCGCGGGGGATTTGCGGCAGGGCCTTGCCCAGCACCGTCTCCGCCTTGTAGTGTCCGTAGTAGGGGGATACGTCGATGAAGTTCATGCCGTTGTCCACGGCGGTGTAGACGGCATCGATGGCCCGTGCCTCCTTTATTTCGTGGAACACGCCGCCGAGCGAGGAGGCCCCGAAGCTGAGGTTCGACACCTTCATGCCCGTCTTTCCAATCTCATTGTATTGCATAGTTTAAACAATTGTTTTTAAGTATTTAATTGGTTTTAGTCGCCGACAAAAGTATGAAATTTATTCCAATGTTGGTGCGGGGAGAGGAAAAAATCAGCGAAGCGAGCGCCCTCCCACGCCCCCGAGTCTGCCAAAGAAGCAGATATTTCGCCCTTGCCTTCATCTTTTTATCATAAAAAGGACGCGAATCGCATTATTTTTTCTATTTTTGCACCGATTTACATTAAAATACCAAAACGCTAATATGGGAACAACAGCCAAGTTGTTGCTTCATTGCCCCGATAAACAGGGACTTCTGGCCGAAGTGACGAACTTTATTATGATCAACAAGGGAAACATCGTCTACCTGGATCAGTACGTGGACCGTGTGGAGAACGTCTTCTTCATGCGCATCGAATGGGAACTGGAGGAATTCCTCATCCCCAAGGACAAAATCTACGACTACTTCAACACGATGTTCGCTCAAAAATACGATATGGACTTCCGGCTCTACTTCTCGGACGTGAAACCGCGCATGGCCGTCTTCGTGAGCAAGATGTCGCACTGCCTCTACGACATGCTCTCGCGCTACGCTATGGGTGAATGGAACGTGGAGATTCCGCTGATCGTCAGCAACCACCCCGACCTGAAGCCGGTGGCCGAGCAGTTTGGGATACCCTTCTATGTGTTCCCCATCACCAAAGAGAACAAGGCCGAACAGGAGCAGGCCGAGATGGAGTTGTTGGCCGAGAACAAGATCAACTTCATCGTTCTGGCACGCTATATGCAGGTCATCTCGGAGAACATGATAAAGGCCTATCCGAACAAGATTATCAACATACACCACTCGTTCCTGCCCGCGTTCGTGGGGGCAAAACCCTACCACGCTGCCTTCGCAAGGGGTGTGAAAATCATCGGTGCCACCAGCCACTACGTGACCACGGACCTCGACGCGGGCCCCATCATCGAGCAGGATGTGGTGCGCATCACCCACAAGGACACGCTGGACGACCTGGTGAACAAGGGTAAGGACCTGGAGAAGATTGTCCTCTCGCGCGCCGTGCAGAAGCACATCGAGCGGAAGATATTGTCGTACCACAACAAGACGGTGATTTTCAACTGATGGCGACGGATGCAGAGTACTGAGGCGGACAAACGGGTTTCAGTATATCGGATTTCAGAAAAGAAAAAAAACAGTATGAATGTAGTTATCGTAAAATACAACGCCGGCAACATCTACTCAGTGGACTACGCGCTGCGCCGTCTGGGTGTGGAGGCGGAGATCACCGCCGACGAGCAGAAACTGCGGCAGGCCGACAAGGTGATATTCCCCGGCGTGGGCGAAGCGGCCTACACCATGCAGTACCTCCGCCAGAGCGGACTGGACCGCGTCATCACCTCCCTGCGGCAGCCCGTGCTGGGCATCTGCCTGGGCATGCAGTTGCTCTGCCGCCACTCCGAAGAGGGCGACGTGGACTGCCTGGGCATCTTCGACGTGCCCGTGAAGCGATTCGTGCCACAATGTCATGCCGACAAGGTGCCCCACATGGGGTGGAACACGCTGGAGGAGACACGGGGTGACCTGTTCCGCGGATTCACCAAGGAGGAGTTCGTCTACTTCGTCCACAGCTACTACGTGCCCCTCTGCCCCGACACGGCAGCCCGCACCACCTACATCCTGCCCTACAGCTCGGCGCTGCAGCGCGACAACTTCTACGCCACACAGTTCCATCCCGAGAAGAGCGGAAGCGTGGGCGAACGGATATTGGACAATTTTTTAAAACTATAATAGTATATGATAGAGATTATTCCCGCCATTGACATCATCGACGGTAAGTGCGTACGCCTGTCACAGGGTGACTACGAGCGCAAAACGGTGTACAGCGAAGACCCGCTGGAAATGGCCAAGGAGTTTGAAGCATACGGCATCCGACGACTCCACGTGGTGGACCTCGACGGAGCCAAATCGAAACACGTGGTGAACTACCGCGTGCTGGACCGCATCGCCTCGCGCACCTCTCTGAAGATTGACTTCGGCGGTGGAGTGAAGAGCGACGAGGATCTGGTGATAGCCTTCGAGAACGGAGCCGAGATGGTAACCATAGGCAGCGTGGCTGTGAAGAACCCCGAACTGTTCCTCAAATGGCTGCAGCGCTTCGGCAACGAGAAAATCATCCTGGGAGCCGACGTGAAGAACGACCTGATAGCTATCAACGGATGGAAGGACGACAGCCAACAAGAGCTCATCCCCTTCCTCGAGAACTATATAGATAAAGGTGTCACCAAGGTGCTCTGCACCGACATCAGCCGCGACGGCATGCTGCAGGGGCCCGCTACGGACCTCTACAAACAGGTGATGGAACGCTTCCCCGCCCTGCAACTGGCAGCCAGCGGAGGCGTGAGCTCCATAGACGATATCGACGCGCTGAACCAGGCGGGAATCCCCGCGGTGGTGTTCGGCAAGGCGTTCTACGAGGGCCGCATCACCCTCAAGCAGCTCAACGACTACCTGGAGAACGTGGACATTTCGAACGACAAATAGCCTCTGCCTCATGTTAGCAAAGCGAATCATACCTTGCCTCGACATCAAGGACGGACAGACCGTAAAGGGGACCAACTTCGTGAACCTGCGGCAGGCGGGCGACCCGGTGGAACTGGGACGCGCCTACAGCGAGCAGGGAGCCGACGAACTGGTGTTCCTAGACATCACCGCAAGCCACGAGGGGCGCAAGACCTTCACCGATCTGGTGCGACGGGTGGCGGCGAACATCAGCATACCCTTCACCGTGGGCGGAGGCATCAACGAACTGCAGGACGTGGACCGGCTGCTGAGCGCCGGAGCGGACAAGGTGAGCATCAACTCGGCTGCCCTGCGCAACCCGCACCTGATAGAGGAGATAGCCTCGCACTTCGGCACACAAGTCTGCGTGGTGGCCATCGACGCCCGATGCGCCGACGGCAACTGGCGCTGCTACCTCAACGGCGGACGGGTGCCCACGGAGCGCGACCTGTTCCAGTGGGCACGCGAGTGCAACGACCGGGGCGCGGGCGAGATACTGTTCACCAGCATGAACCACGACGGAGTGAAGACGGGCTACGCCAACGAGGCCCTGGCCAAGCTCGCGGAGATGCTCACCATACCCGTCATAGCATCGGGTGGAGCAGGCAAGATGGAGCACTTCAGGGACGCTTTTGAACTGGGAAAAGCGGATGCTGCACTGGCGGCAAGCGTTTTTCACTTCTCAGAGATAAAGATTCCCGAATTAAAGCAGTATCTTTGCGCCAACAATATCAACGTTAGACTTTAAAGAAATTAAGATAGAAGAATATGGAGTTAGATTTTGACAAGATGGGAGGACTGATCCCCGCTATCATACAGGACAACTGCACACAGAAGGTGCTGATGCTGGGGTTCATGAACAAAGAGGCCTATGACAAGACCGTGGCCACGGGTAAGGTAACATTCTACAGCCGCACCAAGAAACGTCTCTGGACCAAGGGCGAGGAGAGCGGAAACTTTCTCAACGTGGTGTCCATAAAGGACGACTGCGACCACGACACACTGCTCATCAAAGCCAACCCCACGGGGCCGGTTTGCCACACGGGAGCCGACACCTGCTGGAACGAAAAGAACGAGGCCGACATCACATTCCTCTCCTACCTGCAGGACTTCATCTGCAAGCGCCACGAGGAGATGCCCGAGAAGTCGTACACCACGTCGCTCTTCAAGTCAGGCGTGAACCGCATGGCCCAGAAGGTGGGCGAAGAGGCAGTGGAGACCGTCATCGAAGCCACCAACGGCACAGACGACCGGCTCATCTACGAGGCTTCGGACCTCATCTACCACCTCATCGTGCTGCTCACCAGCAAGGGCATGCGCATCGAGGACCTGGCACGCGAACTGAAGTCACGCCATAAAGAATAAAGAATCGAAGTAAGGACGAAGGACCATGACGCTGATTGATTACCAAAACGTGGAGATACAGCAGCAGGGACGAACCATCCTGGCGGACGTGAACTTCCAGCTCAACGAGGGAGAGTTCATCTACCTGATAGGCAAGGTGGGCAGCGGAAAGACGAGCCTGCTGAAGACCCTCTACGGCGAACTGCCCCTGGCAGCTGGAGACAAGTGCGAAGTGATGGGCTACGACATGCGGACCATTCGCCGCAAGCAGATTCCCGACCTACGCCGACGACTGGGCATCGTGTTCCAGGACTTCCAGCTGCTGACCGACCGCAACGTGGCGGACAACCTACGCTTCGTGTTGGAGGCCACCGGATGGAAAAACCGCGAAGAGACGGAACACCGCATCGACGAGGTGCTCTCCCTGGTGGGCATGCAGGCCATGCGCCAGAAATTCCCCCACGAGCTGTCGGGAGGCGAACAGCAGCGCATCGTCATCGCACGCGCCATACTCAACACACCGGCCATCGTGCTGGCGGACGAACCCACGGGAAACCTCGACGAGGAGACGAGCAACCAGATAGTGGAACTGCTCCGACACATCAGCGCCAACGGCTCGGCAGTCATCATGACCACACACAACCTGAACATTGTGAAGCAGCACCCCGCCATCGTGTGCCGATGCGAGGAGGGACAGGTGCGAGTAGTCACCGAAGAGTTTTACAGACAAGCAGAATAACACAGTATAACACTATAACAAACAAAAAGAAAGATGAAAGTATTAAAGTTTGGAGGTACATCCGTGGGTTCCGCCCAGAGAATGAAAGATGTTGCCAATTTAATCACTGATGGAGAACAGAAGATTGTAGTTCTGTCGGCCATGTCCGGAACAACCAACACCCTGGTGGAAATATCGGACTATCTCTACAAAAAGAACCCCGACGGTGCTAACGAGGTAATCAACACGCTGGAGAACAAATACCGAAAACACGTTGACGAACTCTACAGCACAGCAGAATACAAACAGAAAACACTCGACTTCATTAAAGAGGAATTCAACTTTATACGTTCATACACGAAAGACCTGTTCACCCTGTTCGAGGAGAAGGTGATTCTGGCCCAAGGCGAAATCATCTCCACCAACATGGTGACCAACTACCTAAAGGAGAAGGGCGTGAACGTGGTGCTCCTCTCGGCGCTGGACTTCATGCGCACCGACAAGAACGCTGAGCCAGACCCCGTCTACATCAAGAAGAAACTGGCCGCCTTGCTGGAGAAGAACTCCGGTGCCGACATCTACATCACACAGGGCTTCATCTGCCGCAACGCCTACGGCGAGGTGGACAACCTGCAGCGCGGAGGCAGCGACTACACGGCATCGCTCATCGGTGCGGCAATAGGTGCTTCGGAGATTCAGATATGGACCGACATCGACGGTATGCACGACAACGACCCGCGCGTGGTGGACAAGACCTCGCCCGTGCGCCAGCTGCTCTTCGAGGAGGCTGCTGAGCTGGCCTACTTCGGAGCCAAGATTCTGCACCCCACCTGCGTGCAACCGGCCAAATACGCCAACATCCCCGTACGCCTGCTCAACACGATGGAGCCGCAGGCACCGGGCACTCTCATCTCCAACGAGACAGAGCACGGCAAGATAAAGGCTGTGGCAGCGAAGGACAACATCACGGCCATCAAGATAAAGAGCGGACGCATGCTGCTGGCCTACGGATTCTTGCGCAAGGTGTTCGAAATCTTCGAGAGCTACCAGACTCCTATCGACATGATCTGCACCTCCGAGGTGGGTGTCTCCATGTCCATCGACAACACGAAGCACCTGCAGGAGATTCTCGACGAGCTGAAGAAGTACGGTACGGTGACCGTGGACAAGGACATGTGCATCATCTGCGTGGTGGGCGACCTGGCCTGGGAGAACGTGGGCTTCGAGTCGCTGGCCATGAAGGCGATGAAGGACATCCCCGTCAGGATGATCTCCTACGGAGGCAGCAACTACAACATCTCGTTCCTCATCAAGGAGGAGGACAAGAAGCGCGCGTTGCAGTCGCTGAGCGACACACTCTTCAACCACTAAACGAAACACATACCATACGCTGAGATTATGGCAAAAGGAATTTTCCCGGTAGAGAAATTCAGGAGCCTGCAGACTCCATTCTACTATTACGATACAACACTCTTGCGCGAGACGCTGAAGACAGTGAACGCGGAAAGCGGCAAATACCCCAACTTCTGTGTGCACTACGCCGTGAAGGCCAACGCCAACGACAAGATACTGACGATTGTACGAGAGAGCGGACTTGGTGTGGACTGTGTGAGCGGAGGAGAGATACGCGCTGCCCTCAGCGCAGGGTTCCCCGCCGACAAGATAGTCTACGCTGGAGTGGGCAAAGCCGATTGGGAGATAAACCTGGGTCTGGACAACGACATCTTCTGCTTCAACGTGGAGTCAGTCCCCGAACTGGAGATTATCGATGAATTGGCCGGAAAGAAGGGGAAGGTGGCCAACGTAGCCTTCCGCATCAACCCCAACGTGGGAGCCCACACGCATGCGAACATCACCACCGGACTGGCCGAGAACAAGTTCGGCATCAGCATGGAGGACATGGACCATGTGATAGACCTGGCCGCTACGCTAGAGCACGTGAAGTTCATCGGACTGCACTTCCACATCGGGTCGCAGATACTGGATATGGGCGATTTTATCGCGCTTTGCAACCGCATCAACGAACTGCAGGACAAACTGATGGCACGGCAGATTATCGTCCCCCACATCAATGTGGGCGGTGGTCTGGGCATCGACTATCAGCACCCCAACCGCCAGCCGATACCAGGCTTCGCGGAGTACTTTGCGGTGTACAACAAGCACCTGAAGCTGCAGCCCAAACAGACGGTTCACTTCGAGCTGGGCCGTTCTCTGGTGGCTCAGTGCGGCAGTTTGATAACGCAGGTGCTCTACGTGAAACAAGGCACTCACAAGCAGTTCGCCATTGTGGACGCAGGTATGTCGGACCTCATCCGCCCCGCACTCTATCAGGCTTACCACAAGATAGAGAACCTCACGTCGGACGAGCCCGTGGAGACTTACGATGTGGTGGGGCCCATCTGCGAGTCGAGCGATGTGTTCGGCAAAGCCATCGACCTGAACAAGGTGAAGCGTAGGGACTTGATAGCCCTGCGTTCGGCCGGAGCCTACGGCGAGATCATGGCGTCGATGTACAACTGCCGTCCCTTGCCAAAAGGCTATACGCCCGAAGATTTGAGACACACTTAAGCACACATATATTGCTTTCCTTATAACTAGTGGTCCGGAGTGCGTGATGCATACTGGACCACGTTTTTTCTACAGGCCCCGCTCCTTCACCGGATTTCAGTATCTCAGCACAATATAAGGTATAGTTTCCCTCCACCGGCCAAATCGTCTTACAGAGTTTCTTCCCCTTTTCTTCGTTCATTTAAGTACAGTTTCTTCTCCACCGACTCTTTCAATAAAGTCGACGATTGAACGTGCCCTCTCCCCAGGCTCTACTCGAACCGGATGGATCTGGCAGGCTTGATGTTGGAAATCAAGAAGGAAGGGCCTATCAGAATCACGATGGAAACGATGAAAGCAGCTACATTAAGGAGCAACCAGATGTAGACGTTGAAGTAGATAGGCACGGAGTCGATGTAGTAACTGGTAGGGTCGAGCTTCACCAACCGCCACTGCCACTGGATGAAACAGAGCGACAGGCCGATGACATTGCCCCAGAACATCCCCTTTCCGATGATGAATGCGGCAAAATAGAGGAAGATGCGCTGGATGGATGCGTTGCGTCCGCCCAAAGCCTTCAGCACACCTATCATGTTGGTGCGCTCGAGGATGATGATGAGCAGTCCCGAAATCATGGAGAAGCCCGCTACGCCCATCATCAGGATGAGGATGACCCACACGTTGAGGTCGAGCACACTCAGCCAGGCGAAGAGTTGTGGGTTGAGCTCCACCACGGTCTGCGTCAGATACGATGCCCCATAGTGGTCCTCGGCATGCTTGGTGCGCGAGGAGACGGTCTGCGACACCTCGTCCAAGCGGTCGAAGTCGGTCAGTTGCAGCTCCACGCCACTGGCTTGGTCGGCATTCCAGCGGTTGAGTCGGGTGGCGGTGTAGAGGTCGCCTATGAGGAAGATTTTATCGTAGTCGGAGAAGTTCGTCTGGTAAATACCCACGATGGTGAGCTTGCGCACACGCACATCCTTCTGCAGGTAATAGGTGTAGACGGCATCGCCCAGACGGAGCTGAAGTTTGTCCGCCAAAGTTTTGGAAAGCAACACCTTGTTGGAAGCCACAGAGTCGGTGAAATCGGGTATTTCGCCCTCCACCAGATAGTGACGGAGGAACGTGAGGTCATACTCCTGCCCTATCCCCTTGAAGATGATGCCCTGGAATTGTGTGTCGGTCTTGATGAGCCCTATCTTGGTGGTGTAGCGCTGCGCATGACGCACGCCGTCAGTCTCCTCGAGGGCGGCAAGCAGACTGTCCGTCGCCGCTATGGGGAGGGTCTCGTAGGACTGTCCGCTATAGTAGTTGCTCAGCTGGACGTGCGACGAGAGACCGATGACCTTGGAACGCACCTCGCGCTTGAATCCCATCACCACACAGAGCGATACAATCATGATAACCAAACCCAGGGCCATGCCTATGGTGGCAATGCGAATGGCCGGTTTGGCTATCTGTTGTTTTTTCCCTTCGCTTTTGAAATAGATTCGCTTGGCTATGAAAAACTCAAAGTTCATGCCGTCACTTGGTTCTTCCCGGGTAAGCCTCCAATGCCTTCTGCAGGACGAACAAAGCCCGTATCAAATCTTCTTTCTTCAGCACATACGCAATGCGCACCTCGTCCTTGCCCACACCGGGGGTGGTATAGAAGCCCGAGGCCGGCGCCATCATCACCGTCTCGTTCTCGTAGTTGAACTCCGACAGGCACCATGCGCAGAACTTCTCCGTGTCGTCCACCGGCAGGCGGGCCACCGTATAGAAGGCTCCCATGGGGATGGGCGAATAGACGCCCGGTATGCGGTTGAGTCCGTCAATCAAGCACTTACGGCGCTCCACGTACTCGTCGTACACCTCACGCATATAGTCCTCTGGTGTCTCCAGCGAAGCCTCGGCGGCAATCTGGCCTATCAAGGGAGGGCTCAGTCGGGCCTGGCAAAACTTCATCACGGTCTGGCGGATCTGCTTGTTCTTGGTAATGAGCGCCCCGACGCGGATTCCGCACTCGGAGTAGCGCTTCGACACGGAGTCGATGAGCACCACATTCTGCTCGATACCCTCCAGGTGACAAGCCGAGATGTAGGGCGAACCGGTGTAGATGAACTCACGATAGACCTCGTCGGAGAAGAGGAACAGATCGTACTTCTTCACCAGGTCGCGAATCTGGTTCATCTCGCGACGTGTGTAGAGGTACCCCGTCGGATTGTTGGGGTTGCAGATGAGGATAGCCTTGGTTCGTTCGTTTATCAACTCCTCGAACTTCTCCACCTTCGGCAGCGAGAAACCCTCGTCAATGGTGGTGGTGATGGTGCGTATCACCGCTCCGGCCGAGATGGCGAAGGCCATGTAATTGGCATAAGCCGGCTCGGGCACGATAATCTCGTCGCCCGGGTTCAGACACGACATGAAGGCGAACAGCACAGCCTCGGAACCGCCCGAGGTGATGATGATATCTTCCGGTGTGAGGTTTATATCATATTTCTTATAATATCCCGTCAGTTTTTGCCGATAGCTGAGGAATCCGTCGCTCGGGCTATACTCCAGCATCTTGCGGTCGATGTTGCGTATCGCGTCCAACGCCACCTCGGGCGTGGGCAGGTCCGGCTGACCGATGTTCAAGTGATAGACATGTATGCCTTTCCGTTTGGCAGCTTCAGCAAGCGGAGCAAGTTTCCGGATTGGTGAAGCCGGCATTTCAACTCCGCGAATAGAGATTTGTGGCATTTTTAGCAGTTGTTATTGTTAATATATCATGCAAAGATAGCTTATCCCCCTCAACGGACAAACAAAAAAAACAATAAATTGGGAAAAAGTATCTTCCTAGGCGATTTTCTTACGCGTTTAGGAAATTATTATGTAAGTTTGCTCCCCAAAAACGAACAGAAGATGGATAGTTTCACAGAAGCAATCAAGCTGAATGAGCGCAAGAACCGTAGTGTCATCGTGGCTACGGCCACCGAGACGCGCATCTTCGTCAGGGACGGACGAAGGTACGTCACACGGCAGCTCAACCACAACCTTGCCTTGCTGCTTCCCTACCGGGAGGCTTTCGAGGAGGAGTTCCGTGTGTGGTCGCCCCTGCGGCACAACAACCTCCTGCCCTACGAGAGCATCCAAATGGAGGCCGAGGGAGGCCCCACCATCTTCATGACGGGCGTCAATGCGATGCCCCTCTCCTATTTTCTGACGGAGAATCCTTCGTTCGTCACCCAGAGCAAGGAGATTGACCGCATCATCGGCGAGGTGATGGAAGCTGTGAGCTACATCCACAGCCAGGGTCTGACGCATCTCGACCTGAACCCCAGCAACCTGCTCATCACCAACAGTCAACGGAGGATTTTGGTCATCAATCCCCTCTCGTCCTACTACCATTGCGAGCCGTCGTTCCTGTTGGCCAACAACGAGTTTATGGCCCCCGAGGTGGTGCGACAGGATGACGACGTCGACTGCCGCGCGGACATCTATTCGTTGGGAGCCATCATAAAATATCTTTACAAGGAGGGGATGCTTCCCCTGGAGTACCGGAAAGTGGTAGCCAAAGCCATGCAGCCCGACCCGAAGCTGCGCTACGCCTCGGTGAAGGAGATGCAAGCGGACCTGAAAAAGAACGTGAGCATGATAAGGATTGGCGTGAAAGCCATCGGTGTGGCAGCTTTCGTAGCCCTGCTGTTTGCCTTGCGTGCGGCATTCTTCACCCCGGACGAGAATCTGCAGGTGGTGCGACCAGCCATGCTGCCCGACTTCGTACCGCCCGAGGGAACGGTGGTCAACAACGAAGGCTTCGTGGTGACAGACAGCCTCTATAGACCCCTGGACGACTCCACCCACATCAATCTGGACAGCCTCTATCAGGACAAGGCCAAGCAAATTTTCCAGAAAGAGTTTACCAAGAAGGCCGACAAGGTGCTGTCCGACATCTACAGCGAAGGCAGCGTCAGCGGTGAATTCTCAGCCTTCAAGGAGCTGAGCCGCTCGGGCATCATGGAACTGGAGAAGTACCAGGAGGAGCTCTGCAAGGAGTATGGCATGGACTCGAAGACCGGTGCCCGGTGGGCCGCGGAGATTATCTCCTCCGTGTCGAAGAAAAAGATGGAGCAACTGAAGAACAAAAACAAATAACGTTTCAGATATCAATATTTCAATAGAATAATTATGATGCACAATTGGTTTGAATGCAAAATCCGTTACGAGAAAACCTTGGAAAACGGAATAAATAAGAAAGTAACAGAACCCTACCTGGTGGACGCATTGAGCTTCACCGAGGCGGAGAAACGCATCATCGAGGAGATGACTCCGTACATCAGCGGAGAGTTCACCGTGTCGGACATCAAGCGCGCCAACTACAGCGAGCTCTTCGACAGCATCGAGGAGGCCGCCGACCGCTGGTTCAAGTGCAAGCTCTACTTCATCACACTCGACGAGAAGAGCGGTGCCGAGAAGAAGACCGCCACACAGATTCTGGTTCAGGCTGCCGACCTGCGCGACGCCGTGAAGAAGTTGGACGAGGGCATGAAAGGCACTATGGCAGACTACAGCATAGCCTCCATCAGCGAAACACTCATCATGGACGTATTCCCCTACGAGGCCGAGCCGGACGTGAAACCGGAATTCCCCGACGCTGGAAAGACAGAATAACCGGTACGACCATGACTGACATTGCTCACAATCTGCAAGCCGTGACGGCGGAACTGCCACAAGCTGTGCGCCTCGTCGCCGTGTCGAAATACCAGCCGATGGAATACATCCAGGAGGCCTACACATGCGGTCAACGGGTGTTCGGCGAGAGCAAGGCCCAGGAGCTCGTAGGCAAACAAGAAGCCCTGCCCAAAGACATCGAGTGGCACTTCATCGGACACCTGCAGAGCAACAAGATAAAGTACATCGTGCCGTTCATCTCGCTCATCCACAGCGTGGACAGCTACAAACTGCTGGCCGAGATTGACCGCCATGCGGAGAAGTGCGGCCGCACAGTACCCTGTCTGCTACAGATGCACATCGCCACCGAGGAGACCAAGTTCGGATTCTCCGAGGACGAATGCACCGCCATGCTACAGGCGGGCGAATGGCGCGCCTTGCACCACGTACGCATCTGCGGACTGATGGGCATGGCCAGCAATGTGGACGACGAGCGACAGATTCGCACCGAATTCGAGACCCTCCATACCTATTTTAATAAGGTAAAGGAGGAATTCTTCGCCGACGCGCCCCACTTCCACGAGCTCTCCATGGGCATGAGCCACGACTATCCCATCGCCGTCCAGTGCGGAGCCACGCTCGTGCGTGTGGGCAGCAAGATCTTCGGCGACCGTGTCTACAAATGACACCCCTCCACCCGGGAAGCCGGTCACGACATTCACAACATCCGCTCCACGGAACACCATACGCAGAGGGCTCTCGCACAAACAGAGAGTCCTCTGTGTCGTTTAATATAGGACAATTGTAGAGAAAAAGTGTTCTTTTTTCATCAAAAAGCATTTTAATACTGGAAAATATTTGCTGGTAATGTATTAAGACCTATCTTTGCACACATTAAGTTTAAATGTGCAATAGCATGGAAGATAATTTTATTGCCTATATAGAGAAGAGTCTGAAAGACCATTGGGATCTGGATGCCCTGACTGACTATAATGGCTCTACATTACAATACAGAGATGTAGCCCGCAAGATAGAAAAACTGCATATCATGTTCGAGGCCAGCGGAGTGGTCCCTGGTGACAAGATAGCCATCTGTGGCCGAAACAGTTCGTATTGGGGTTCCGCCTTTCTGGCCATTCTCACCTATGGAGCTGTGGCAGTGCCTATCCTTCACGAGTTCAAGGCCGAGAACATTCATCACTTGGTGAACCATTCGGACGCGAAAATCCTATTGGTGGGCGACATGATTTGGCCGGAGCTGGACGAGGCACAAATGCCGGGGCTCGAAGGCATCATCCTGATAAACGACTACTCGTTGCTGGTGTCACGCTCCGAGAAGTTGACCTACGCCCGCGAACACCTCAACGAGATGTTCGGCAGGAAGTACCCGAAGAATTTCCGCAAGGAACACATCTCCTACTACAAGGACAGCCCCGATGAGTTGGCGCTGATAAACTACACCTCCGGAACCACCAGCATGTCGAAGGGCGTGATGATTCCCTACCGGGCTCTCACCTCGAACCTGAAGTTCGCCTACGAGGTGCTTTCCCTCAAGCCGGGCGACAAACTGATCTCCATGCTCCCGATGGCCCACATGTACGGACTCGCCTTCGAGTTCATCTACGAGTTCACCGTAGGTTGCCACATCTTCTTCCTCACCCGCATACCTAGTCCTAAGATTGTATTCCAAGCTTTCGCCGACGTCAAGCCACACATCATCATAGCCGTTCCACTGATTATCGAAAAGATTATCAAGAAGAGCGTGTTGCCTAAATTGCAGACTCCTACCATGAAGATTCTGCTGAAGGTGCCTATCATCAACGACAAGATAAAGGCTACCGTGCGCGAGCAGGTGATCAACGCTTTCGGAGGCCGATTCTACGAGGTGATTGTAGGCGGTGCCGCCTTCAACCCCGATGTGGAGAACTTCCTGAAGATGATCGACTTCCCCTACACCGTAGGTTACGGAATGACGGAGTGCGCGCCTATTATCTGCTACGAGGACTGGAAGCGCTTCGCTCCCAACTCCTGCGGCAAGGCCGTGCAGCGGATGCAAGTGAAGGTGCTGAGCAGCGACCCGCAACACGTGGTCGGCGAGATTGTCTGCAAGGGCGAGAACGTGATGCTCGGTTACTACAAGAACCCCGAAGCCACAGCTGAGGTGCTCGACAAAGACGGGTGGTTGCACACGGGCGACCTGGGTGTGATAGACACCGATGGCAACGTCTTCATCAAAGGCCGCAGCAAGAACATGCTGTTGGGTCCGTCGGGGCAGAACATCTACCCCGAGGAGATTGAGGAGAAGCTCAACAGTCTGCCCTATGTAGCCGAGTCCATCGTGCTGCAGAAGGACGCCAAGCTCATCGGTCTGGTTCACCCCGACTATGACGAATGCACGGCGCAAGGCCTCACCGATGCCGACATCGAGCGCATCATGGAGGAGAACCGCACGGCGCTCAACGCCATGCTCCCCGCCTACTCCCACCTGTCGGGCATGAAGATTTTCAAGGAAGAGTTCGAGAAGACTCCGAAGAAGAGCATCAAGCGCTTCCTCTATCAAGACGCCATCTAATCCCCCCCTGCCGGGTTCAGATAAACTTTCCGCGGAGCAAGAGACCATCAAAGCCTCTTGCTCCGCTGCTTTTTGCAGGGGGCTTCCAACGTAGTTGGCTAAAGGACAACAAAGAATACGACATGCTGTCCATGGGCCTTGTAAAAGACATGAATAAAGGCCCAGGACAATCGGGTACGTCAACTCGGCTTCTGCCGCAAGGCATCTGACGGCGCCAGGAAGGCATCCTACGGAAACCACTCGGCATCTCACGGGAATGAGATGCCGGTAGTGGTTATCCAGGGCTATGTGTTTCCGAGGCACTTTGTCAACATTCTTTATCATAATTTTCCCTTTCGATTGTTCCCTCACACCTTCTTACGTCCTTTTCGGATGAGGATGAAATGGAGTGAAATTGGGTTCAAAGGTTCAGGGTTCACCTATAAACCTTCCAAAAATCGCATTTTTCACTTCTATAGTGCTTATCATCCTCTCTATTAACGAATTACATTATTTTATACACTTCATTATTCACTTGTAAGAGGAGGTGGACATCCGCATCTCTATCGCAGTCAGGATGAACTCCGTATAGGTTAACGGCTCCGACAGTTTGTTCAGAGCAGGTAACAACTTGTCAACTCATTTCATTATTACAGAACCGTTCTTGCTATGCGGCAACGTGGTGCTGAGTCGAAAAACTGTGTTGCAACAAAGTCTCGGCAATGCGCAAGGCGTTGTAGAAATCCACGTCCGTACAGGTCAGCATGTACATGCCGAGCATGTAGTCGTTCCACTGACGTAAGATGACGAAGAGCGATGCCAGACAGCAGTTCATCATCCGCATCCTCATACTCCTCCGATGGTAAAAATTCCGAAATGTCATTTCTAGAGTAGGTTCTAGGTGAACCCTGAACCTTGTGAACCTTTGAACCCTATTCGGCCCGCTTCTATTTACGCTAAATGGCTGATAATCAGCATAATTCACATTAATAGCATTCTCGCAACTAAAGTCGTCGTCGCAGTGGTGTTTTGTAAAAATATCACACATTTCATTCAACTCTTCACGGGAGAATCCACTGCTCGCGGCCTCACGTCCCAGCTTCAGCGCATGGTTCAATTTACAATTGAGGCTGTTTCCTTTCGATTATAATTTCTAAGCCAAATATGAAAAATGCCATTCAAGAATAGCGAAAATCGTGGATTATGCCGCAATATATCGGTATAAGAGTCAGTTCTGCCCTATCCGTCGGCGTTTTTAGTGAGCTATCGTTTGTAGGGACATCCGGGGACAATCGTTTGCAGGAGCTTTGGGAGACTATGCTTCGCAAGCCACTATACAATCGATTGTATAAGCCAAAACAATCGTTCGTATGGGCTCGGACAATCGATTGTATAGACCCACGCGAACAAAAGACAAAGAGACCAAAAGACTTCTCTTCGTCTCTTGGTCTCTTTGTCTTCCAACATAAAAAGTGTTCACCCCCGCACAGCGGGGCTCTTTACTGCACCGTGGCTTTGAACTTCGGGCTGCCGGCAGCACTGGTGGCGTCCTTCTCGTAGTAGGGAGAATACTTGCCACAGGGGAGGTCGGACAGCACGTAGGCGTTGCAACGGCGGCCGGCTACAATCTTGTCGGTGGCGGCGGTGCTGACTACGGTGGCTATCAGGCTGAAGAGGGCATTGTTGCCACTGTTGACCGACAGGTCCACGGAGACGTCGCCCTCGCGGGTGTAGAGTGTCTGCCCGGTCTTGGTGGAACGCAGGATGTACTCCACCTGCACGCTGAGTTTACCGCCAAGGTTGTTGCGACGCCAATCCTTGATGATGGTGAACATCGCAGCATCGGCCCCCAGCACGTTGCGGAAGGTCGAGAGGTCCTTCTCCAGGAAGAGCTCGGCATCGTAGGCGCTCTCCTGCTGGAACATCTCCAACGTCATGAAGGGAGAGAACACGTAGTAGCCCTTCTCGCAGAGCGGACCGTACATCGTGCTGAAGAAGTAGTCCTTCGCCTCGGCGTGTGTGGTGCGGTTGATGGGAGGCATGATGACGATGGACATCGGCTTCTCCTCGTACATGAGGGGATATTGCTCGGCACGCGTCACCACCTTGGTGGACGAGCACGATGCCAACGACATGGCTACGAGCGCATATAGTAATACTCTTTTCATTTTTCAAGCTGTTTAATGATTCGTGAAATGTACTTCTCCGACTCGGGATAGAGTTTGATTTCCTCCCGAAGGAAGCTCAGACCCTGGTCCTTCTTGCCGCTCTTGTAGAGGATGTAGCCGTATTCGGCATAGAGGCCCGGAGGAACCACACCGCGCGCGCCCTTCTGCTTGTCGATGAGCTTCTGGTATTGCTCCAGCATCTTCACCTTCTTCTCGTCGGTGTTCTTCTTGTAGTATTCGTAAGTAGCGTCCTCGTAGTCGTACCACGAGTAAAGCGGCTGTACGGTGCCCGTCGTGCCGCACGACGCGAGGGTCAGCACGGCCACGGCAGCAATGGCTAGATGTCTCTTCATCATGGCAGAACGATTTGTTTGACTTCCTGCGAGGAGAGGTAGAGGTTCTTCTGGTAGATGACACGGCCTCCGCTCATCACTTTCATGCGGCGCACGCCGGTGCCCACGCCGTACTGTGTGCCACGGCGTGCGGCCTTGCGTTGCTTCACCACCTGGGCGTCGAAGGTGGTGTTTTCATCGAGCGACACCTGCACGGTCTGTCCCGCGTACGTCTTGTCGCTCACGAAGAGCAAGTATGCCATGTTCTCCTTGCCGCCCTGCTGGGCTACGGGGAGGTGTGCCCTACAGCCGGCCAGCAGCAAGGGCAGCGATATTAAAAAGAGTATCTTTTTCATTTTGCTTCGATTATGTAGTTCGACATGTTGTTAGCGTCGATGGTGACCGAGGAGTTGAGTTCCACAAAGGAATACTCCGTCTCGGGGGTGTCGCCACCTGTTGTCAGCACCTTGGCCTCGCCCACGGACTTGCCGGGCAGGGTAATCATGATGCCTGTCTGGGGATTCTTCACCTTCTTGCCGACGGTCTTCACGGCGAAGGTCATGCCCTCCTTGATGCCCTGGCTCGCGCCGCCGGCAATGAGCACCCCGTCGTTGTCGACGGAGAGGAAGTAGGTCTTCCACGGGGAGTTGGTGCACTTGTTGATGATGTTCTCCACCAGTTGTCCGATGGCCTCGGAGATGGCTTTGTCGCTCAACGTGGCGTCGTAGCTTGACGATCCGCCCACGCCCATCGTGGTCTTGGTGGTGAGTTCGGCCGAGCCTTTGCCCTCATCGGAGTAGATGATGAGTCCGGTGGAGACGTCCACCAGACGGATGGCCACGGAAGCTTCCACGGTCTGGGTCTTCTGTGAGGAGAAGACGCCGTTCTTGCCCGTGTTCTTGCGTCCGAACTCGGTGATGGAACCTATGATCATGTAGTCGGCACCGATGGTCGACGCTACGTTTTCACCCTTCTGACACTCTTCGAGCAGAGCGTTGAGGTCGTTGCGCTCCAGCAGGAGGAACTTGCCGGAGGAAGCCAGTTTGGAGGACAGGATGTCCAGTGCCTGCTTGCTCATGGGGTCGTTCTCCTTGTCGTAGAAGATTCCCTTGGCGTACTGTGTCTCGTTGGAGAAGCGTCCGATGGCGACCTTGCGCTTGAGCACCATCTCGTCGCCTTGGGTCTGAACGTTCGTCGGCTCCACTACGTCAGTCTTACGTTGCGCGCTCGCGCTGACCATGCAGGCAAGCGCCATTGCAAACATTACGATTTTTTTCATACTGTATAATTTATTAATCGGTTTTCGCATCTGTGTATGGGGACAAATGTACTGCAATTCTGACAATGAATTGCAAGAAAAAACGGAAATTTCTTTTCTTGCACTGGTTTATCGCCACAAAATCATACGAATGGAACACAAAACGAGAGCATAAAGTCCCCAAAATAGGCCTTCGATGCCTCCATTACTGTCCTAAACAGGACCTTGTCTCCACCCGGCTCGAGCCCCCGAGAGGTCTATCCCTTCCTGATTCGAAAGCCTATCGATATCCGAATCTAGATTTCCATCCGACACCACTTCGGGTGACGGCGAAAGCAGACCGGGAGGAAGATTCATCCGCCACCACTCCGGCGACGTCGAAAGCGGACCGGGAGAGAAAGATTCCCTTTCTACTGCGGGATGATGAAGTTTATCGCCTCGTGAGCCACGGTGACCTCTATGGGGTAATGCTTGGGCAGTATGCGGCCGTCGAGGCAGACTTGGGCGTTGCGGGCGCGCAGGATGAGCACGCGCTTCGTGCGGTAGGGCTTCAGCATCTTGTAGTTGAGGATGCGACCGCGCAAGAGCATCCACAGGCCGGAGAGCAGTTGCATAAGTTCGGGACGGTAGATGACGGACACGTCGAGCCAACCGTTGTAGGGCACGCCATTGGGGGTGAGGCCGAAGCCGCGGGCATTGCCGATGCAGACGGTCATGATGCGGCCGCGGATGTGTTCGTCGTTGATGCGCAGGTGCATACGGTAGAGCTTGCGCTCGAACAACAGGAGGAACATGGAGGCGTAGAACGACAGGGTGCGGGTGCCCCAGAAGCGGAACGTTCCGTCGGAAATGTGCACCACCCTGCTGCCCAGACCTATGTGTACGGCATTGAGGAAGTAGCGGGTGACGTGCTTCTCGCCGTCGAAGAAATTGCACACGCCCACGTCCACCATGCGCGTGCGGTGTTGGATGATGTTGTCGATGGCCCGCTTGTAGTCGTCGAACGAGATGCCCCAGTAGGAGGCGTAGTTGTTGCCGATGCCGTTGGGGATGATACCCAGCGAGATGGTTCGCTTGTCGGCCACGGAGGAGTGCATGATGCCGTTGATGGCGTCGTTGAGGGCTCCGTCGCCCCCCACGATGACGATGGTGCGGTAGCCATTGTTCGCCAGCATACACGACAGGCGCTCCACGCTCTTGAAGCTTTCGGACTGGAGGTAGTCGAACGCCACCTGACGCTCCTCGAGGTACTCGCGGATCTTGTGCCAACGTTTCTGCACCTTTCGGGTTCCGGCCTTCGGATTGTATATGATTCCCCAACGGTTTTCTTCTATTGCCATAGTATCACATATTTTTGGTTTACAACATACATTATCTTATTCTCCTTTTTCCAACAAACCGAGCACGAAGTCGACTTTCCGTTCCATGGGCAGGTTGACGTCCATCCAGTGAATCGGCGTTCCCCGGCGTTCCATGCCGCGGAACCAGGTCATCTGTCGCTTGGCGAACTGATGGATGGCCACTTCCAGACCGTGGAACATCTCGTCGTAGGTGGTTTGTCCGGTCAAATATAGTGTCAGATATTTATATTCCAGTCCATAATAGATAAGGTCGTCGGCAGGGATGCCACGGTCGAGCAGTCCCTGCACCTCGGCAAGCATGCCTTCGTCGAGTCGCTGGCGGAGCCGGCGGCTTATCTTCTGGCGACGCTGCTCACGGTCGATATCCACGCCTATAACCAGGCTGCTGAACTGCGGGAACTCACGTTCGTTCACCGGCACACGGGCATAGTATTCCTCTATCTCTATGGCGCGGATGGCCCGCTTGGCGGAGTCCACGTCGGTAGTGTTGTGAAGCTGTTTGTAGGTGCCTAGGATGCGGGTGAGTTCGTCGAGCGACTTGTCCGCCAGGGACTGGCGCAGCTCGGGGTTCTCGGGCACGGGCAACAGGCGGTAGCCACGAAGCACGGACTCGATGTAGAGGCCCGTTCCACCGCAGAGGATGGGCAGTTTCTGCCGCCCGCGGATGTCGTTGTAGGCCCGGAGGAAATCCCGCTGATACTCGAAGACGTTGTACTTGTAGCCCGCGTCGACGATGTCGATGAGGTGGTAAGGTATGTGACGGCCGTCGATGTCGTAGTCCGCCAGGTCCTTGCCGGTGCCAAGGTCCATGCCGCGATACACCTGTCGGCTGTCGCCGCTGATGATTTCCGCGTCGAGCCGCAAGGCCAAAGCCGCCGCGAAGGAGGTCTTTCCCGAGGCTGTGGGACCTAATATGGTTATAAAGTCGTAGTTCATCTCATCCGATGGGTTACCGTTCAGCATACAAAGAAAGGAATAATTTGTGAAAGAAGTGGCTTTTCAAGGGAATTTATGGCAAAATTATTGCGGGAGAGCGTCCAGCTAAGGGAACTGATGACGAAACGGAGACAAAAGCCGGATGGAAACGGGCGACAAACCGGAGAAAGCGAATGTGTAAATAGCAGAAAAGGCTGCCAACCGAAGTCGACAGCCTTCCATATTTAACAAATAAATCGATTATCCGTTAACTTTGGCCATGTGAGCAATCAGGTCGAGCACTTTGTTAGAGTAGCCGATTTCGTTGTCGTACCAAGAAACTACCTTCACGAAAGTATCTGTCAAAGCGATACCAGCCTTAGCGTCGAAGATAGAAGTCAGTGTGCAGCCGAGGAAGTCAGAAGAAACCACAGCGTCCTCTGTGTAACCCAGGATACCCTTCAACTCGCCTTCAGAAGCTTTCTTCATAGCTGCGCAGATCTCGTCGTACTTAGCCGGCTTAGCCAAGTTCACTGTGAGGTCAACTACAGAAACATCCAAAGTCGGAACACGCATAGACATACCTGTCAGTTTGCCGTTCAGAGCGGGAATCACTTTACCTACAGCCTTAGCAGCACCTGTAGAAGACGGGATGATGTTGCCGGAAGCGGCACGGCCACCTCTCCAATCCTTCATAGAAGGACCGTCAACAGTCTTCTGAGTAGCTGTTGTAGAGTGAACTGTTGTCATCAAACCATCGGTGATACCGAAGTTGTCGTTCAACACCTTAGCGATAGGAGCCAAGCAGTTTGTAGTACAAGAAGCGTTGGAAACGAACTGAGTTCCTTTCACGTAAGCATCCAAGTTAACACCGCAAACGAACATCGGCGTATCGTCCTTTGAAGGAGCCGACATTACAACGTATTTAGCACCTGCGTCGATGTGGCCCTGGGCTTTCTCCTTTGTCAGGAACAGACCTGTAGACTCAACTACGTACTCTGCGCCAACCGCGTTCCACTTCAAGTCAGCAGGATTCTTCTCTGCTGTCACACGGATTGCCTTGCCATTAACGATCAACTGGCTCTTCTCAACGTCAGCCTCCACTGTACCGTCGAACTGTCCGTGCATTGTGTCATACTTCAGCATGTAAGCCATGTAATCCACCGGGCAGAGGTCGTTGATACCAACAATCTGAATGTCGTTTCTCTTCTGAGCTGCACGGAATACGAAACGTCCGATGCGGCCGAAACCATTAATACCTACTTTAATCATCTCTTTAAACTTTAAATTGTTTATAATGTTGCGTATAAAATGTCTGAATCTCAGTCAGAAAGGAGCTCAATGAACACTCTTTTCCATTTTTTTCTTGATTTCGGATGCAAAAGTAAGAAATTGTTTTTATATTCGCACCA